>NZ_BNEM01000001.1:4500000-4687363 GCF_018327705.1 Catellatospora sp. TT07R-123
GGTCCCGCCGTACGCAGTGCCAGCGGCATCGGCCGCGACAGCGCCGCGTTCTTGGGCACCAGCTCGCCGAAGAGCATCGAGAACAGGGTGGCGATGCCCAGCGCGATGGCGTGGGTCCAGCCCGCCGACAGCTTCAGCGGGTCCAGCAGCTTCGACAGCGCGGGCTCGGCCAGGTAACCGGTGAGCAGTGCGGTCAGCGTGATGCCGAGCTGGGCGCCGGACAGCTGGAACGACAGCTCCCGCAGTGCGCGCCGGACCGTACGGGCGGCGCGGTCGCCGCGGTCGGCGCGGATGTCGATGTCGGCGCGGTCGACGGTGACGAGCGCGAACTCGGCAGCGACGAAGAACGCGTTGCCGACGGTCAGCAGCACGAACAGCAGTAGGGGCAGGATCGTCAACAGCGCGTCGATGGCGAGATCACCTCGCGGCCGATTCTGCCAGACGTCCTCGCCCCACCCCCAAACCCGGACCATGCGAGCCAGGCCACTGACCGCCCCTGCCCGGCCACCCCTTGCTCAGCAAAGTTGCCGGGCAATCGGGCACTTGGCGGTCCAAGATACGCACGATTGCCCGGCAACTTGGCCGATCTTGAGGGGTGGGCGGGTCAGCCCTTGACGGATTTGAGGAGGACGGTGGCCACGTCGATGACCTCGACGCTCTCGTCGCCCTTGGAGCGGACGCCGTCGGTGATCATGGTGGAGCAGAAGGGGCAGCCCACGGCGATGGTCTTGGCGCCGGTGGCGAGTGCCTCCTCGGTGCGCTCGACGTTGATGCGCTTGCCGATGCGCTCCTCCATCCACATGCGGGCGCCGCCGGCGCCGCAGCAGAACGAGCGCTCCTCGCGGCGGCCCATCTCCAGGATCGCCGGGGCGGCCGAGCCGCCCAGGGCGGCGCCGAGGACCTCGCGCGGCGGGGTGAAGACCCGGTTGTGGCGGCCGAGGTAGCACGGGTCGTGGTAGGTCAGGCCGCCCTCGACCGGCGTCACCGGGGTCAGCTTGCCGGTCTTGACCAGGTGCGCCAGGAGCTCGGTGTGGTGTACGACCTCGACGTCCAGGCCCAGCTCGGAGTACTCGTTGCCGATGGTGTTGAAGCAGTGGGGGCACGTCGCGACGATCTTCAGCGCGCCTGATTCTTTGATCGTCTCGACGTTCTGCTGGGCGAGCATCTGGTAGACGAACTCGTTGCCGATACGGCGGGCGGGGTCGCCGGTGCAGGTCTCGTTGTTGCCCAGGATCGCGAACGACACCCCGGCCTCGTTGAGCAGCGTCGCGACGGCGCGGGTGGTCTTCTTGGCCTTGTCCTCGAACGCGCCGGCGCAGCCGACCCAGAACAGGTACTCGAACGACTCGGCCTCGCCGACGCGGGGCACGGCGAAGTCCAGGCCCTTGGTCCAGTCCTCGCGGGTGTTCGGGGGTGCGCCCCACGGGTTGCCCTTGTTCTCCAGGTTGCGCAGCATCGCCCCGGCCTCGGCCGGGAACGACGACTCGATCATGACCTGGTAGCGGCGCATGTCGACGATGTGGTCGACGTGCTCGATGTCGACCGGGCACTGCTCCACGCACGCCCCGCAGGTCGTGCACGCCCACAGCGCGTCGGGGTCGATGACGCCGAGCGCCTCCGCCCCGCCGATCAGCGGCCGCTCCGCCTCGGCCAGGGCCAGGACGTTGACCTTCGACAGCTGCTCGGCGGTGCCCTTCTCGTCCCCGGACAGGTCCTTGCCGCCGCCGGCGAGCAGGTACGGCGCCTTGGCGTAGGCGTGGTCGCGCAGGCTCAGGACGATCAGCTTCGGCGACAGCGGCTTGCCGGTGTTCCAGGCCGGGCACTGCGACTGGCAGCGCCCGCACTCGGTGCAGGTCGAGAAGTCCAGCAGGCCCTTCCAGCCGAAGTGCTCGACCTGCGAGACGCCGAAGGTGTCGGTCTCCGGGTCGGCTTCTTCCAGGTCGATCGGCTTGCCGGCCGAGGTCATCGGCTTGAGCGCGCCCAGCGCGGGGGCGCCGTCGGCGTTGCGCTTGAAGAAGATGTTGAAGAACGCGAGGAAGCGGTGCCAGGCCACGCCCATGGTGACGTTGAGGCCGATGGTGATGGCCCACGCCATCGAGACACCGATCTTGATCAGCGCGGTGATCGTGATGCCGTTCGGCCAGGCGGGCAGGAGCTCGCCCAGGGCGTGTGACAGCGGGGTCGCCCAGACCGGGGCGTGGAACCAGCCGTTGGCGACCTTGAAGCCGCGGATCAGGAAGCCGAGGATCAGGACGGCGAGGATCACGTACTCGACGAAGTAGGCCTGCCACATCGTGGAGCCGGCGAACCGCGAGCGGGACTTGCGGGTGGGCAGGTTGCGCAGGCGGATCCCGATCAGGACCAGGATCGAGATGATGCCGATGATGCCCAGCCACTCGGTCACGAACAGGAACGGCGCCCAGTTGCCGAGGATCGGCAGCTCCCACTCGGGGTTGATGACCTCGAAGTAGGCGCCCGCCACGAGCGACGACAGCAGGATGAAGCTGATCATCACGACCCAGTGGGCCGCGCCGACCACCGACCAGGTCAGCATCTTCGTGTGACCGAAGGTCTCCCGCAGCATCGTCACGGTCCGCTGCCCGCGGGCGTTCGACCGCGTCGGGTCGGGCTGGCCCAGCCGGATCACCGCCAGGATCTGCCGCACCGCACGCACGACCAGTACGACCGCGACCGCGGTCACCGCGAACGCCAATGCCGTAGCGACGATCTGCACCACGCCCATACCCACGCCTCCCTGCGCCCCGGTATCAGCCCTGTCTAACGCACACGTCTAGACCACACGCAGCCTACGCCCTAGTTACCGTTCAGTAATGTGAGGGTCGGCACAACGCATCCCACCCCGTTCGCCTGCTAGGGGCGAACGGGGTGGGGTCGTACGGATGGAGCGTCGTCAGTTCCTCAGCGCCACTTGGACAGCAGGCCGAGGGCGGTCACCATGGCACCGAAGCCGACGGCGAGGTTCCAGTAACCCCAGCCCTCAACCGGATAGGTGGTGCCGGACAGGTAGTAGATGACCAGCCAGGCGATACCGAAGACGATCAGAGTTACCGCTGTGATCGGCAGCCAGATCGGGCTTGGGCGCTTCTCCGCGGCACTCGTGGTCGGCAACACGTCGGACGGCGGCGTGTAGATCTTCTTCTTGCGGACCTGCGACTTCGGCACGATGGTCTCCTGGAGGGGCCCTGCCCACACCGGTCTGGATGACCTTGGGCATGGGCCTGAATAATGTTCGACAGATAGCGTAGTCAGGTCATCGCAGTTTGGCACGAAGGGGGAGTGGTGGAATACACATCCGGCACCTCGTCGTGGCGAAAAGCCGTGTTCAGGGCCCTGCGCGCGTTCCGGCCCGGACCGCGGCCCGGCAGCGGGCGCCACGGCTGGACCCTCGGCGTGCCACTGATCGCGATGCTCGCGGGTCTGCTGTTCACCCTGAGCGCCACGACCTCCAACGGTTTCGCGCTGCGCGAGGACCGGCGGGTCGAGCTGTCCGAGCTGATCGACAAGAAGCAGGCCGAGGCGGACCGGGCCAAGACCCGGGCCGAGCAGCTGCGCAACGAGATCGACGCGGCCACGCGTACGCAGGCCGGCGGCGACGGCGCGATCACCGAGGAGCAGGCCCGCGGGGCCGGCTACCTGACCGCCGCCGGGCTCACCGCCATCCACGGCCCCGGTCTGACCGTGCGGCTCAACGACGCCCCCAGCCGGGCGCAGAACCCCGACGCGGCGAGCCAGGACGACCTGGTGGTGCACCAGCAGGACGTGCAGGCCGTGGTCAACGCCCTGTGGGCGGGCGGCGCCGAGGGTATGACGATCATGGGTCAGCGGGTCATCACCACCACCGCCGTGCAGTGTGTCGGCAACACCCTGCTGCTCGACGGCCGCCGCTACTCCCCTGAGTTCGTCATCAAGGCGATCGGCGACCCGGCCCTGCTGCGCGCGGCGCTGGACGCCGCCCCCGGCGTGCAGGCGTTCCGCGCCGCTGTACGGGACTACGGTCTGGGCTATAGCGTCAGCACCGAAACGAACATCGTCGCACCCCCATACCAGGGGTCGGTTGAGCTGCGGCACGCCTCCGTCCCGCACCAGCGCTGAGGCGGAGAGACATGAGCAGGCATCGCGCCCCGGAGCCCGAGGACGACGAGACCACGACGTTCCCCGCCGTGGTGGCCGAGCCTGTCCCGACCGAGGCGTTCCCCGCCGACGCGAGCATCACCAGCGTGCTGCCGATCGTGCCCGCCGACGCCACCACGGTGCTGGCGGTGGTGCCCGCCGACTCGACGACGGTGCTCCCCGTCATCCGCCCGCAGACGCCTCTGTCCTGGTCCTCCGCGCCCGCGGCGGCGCCGCCGCGCCCGGTCGACGCCGACGCCACCACCCAGCTGCCCCGGATCGGCGGCTCGGGCGTCGCCCGGCCCGCGCCGGTGTCGGCCACCGGCCGCGCCGTCGCCACCGACGAGACGGGCCTGCTCGGCGCGGTGCCGCCCGCTCCCCCGCCGGACGAACCGGCCGCGAAGCCGTCGCCGCGCCCGCGCTGGAGCGGCAACCCGGCGCCGACGCCGGTCAAGGCGGTCCGGGCCGGGGACAAGAACTACCGCAGCGCCCACGCGGAGTACACGCGGACCACGGCCGGCTCGGTGATCCGGGGGACGCTGCGCGGGACCGGCGAGCTGATGATCACGTTCGGCCTGATCGTCCTGCTCTTCGCGGCGTACGAGGTCTGGGGCAAGACCGCCATCGTCGACGCCCACCAGAGCGAGCTGGAGCAGGGCCTGGCCTGGGGCAACCCCACCGTGGCCCCGTCGGCCGGCCCGAGCCCGGCCCCGCAGGCGCCGCCCGCCGCGGGCAAGGCCGTGGCCCGGCTCTACCTGCCCAAGCTGAACAAGCACTGGGTCGTGGTGCAGGGCGTCACCCAGAAGGACATCCGGTACGCCCCCGGCCACTACCCGAACAGCGCCATGCCGGGCCAGGCGGGCAACTTCGCCGTGGCGGGCCACCGCAACCGGGCCACGTTCTGGGACCTGGACCAGATCAAGACGGGTGACCGCATCGTCGTGGAGACCTCCGACATGTGGTACGTCTACGAGGTGGTCAAGCAGCGCATCGTGCTGCCCACGGCCGTCGAGGTGGTGCGGCCGACGCCGCCCGGCCTGACCGCCGGGAAGCTGATCACGCTGACGACCTGCAACCCGAAGTTCGACAACTACCAGCGGCTGATCATCCACGGCACGCTCGTCTCCGAGCAGCCGCGGGCCGACGGCCGCCCGGCCGAGCTGGGAGGCGGTGCCTGATGTACGCCTGGATCTGGCGCAAGCTCCCGTTCGGGCTGCCCGGCAAGCTCGGCGGCACGGTCGTGCTGCTCGGGGTCGTCGGCGCCCTGCTCTGGTACGTCGTGTTCCCGTGGGCCGAGCCGCTGCTGCCCTTCGACGACGTGCAGGTCGGCGACCCCGAGAGCGGGTACTCGCAGGTGGACGACCCGACCCCGGGCCCGTCGGCGGGCACGCCGTCCGGCACCCCGGCCGCCACTGCGGACCCGTCGTCGACCGCGGTCCTGCCCGCGGGGTGAGTGCCGTGCAGGTCCTGGTGATCGACAACTACGACTCGTTCGTCTACAACCTGGTGCAGTACCTGGGGCAGCTCGGGGCCGACTGCCAGGTGCGGCGCAACGACGAGATCAGCCTCGACGAGGTCGGCAAGCTGGACGCCCCGGTGCTGCTGTCACCCGGGCCGGGCACCCCCGACAACGCCGGGATCTGCCTGGACCTCATCCGGGCGTACGCCGCAACGCTGCCGATCCTCGGGGTGTGCCTGGGCCACCAGGCGATCGGGCAGGCTTTCGGCGGCACCGTGGTGCGCGCCCCGGAACTGCTGCACGGCAAGACGTCACCGGTGCACCACAGCGGCGCCGGGGTGCTGGCCGGGCTGCCCGACCCGTTCACCGCCACCCGCTACCACTCCCTGGCCGTCGCCGAGCAGACGCTGCCGCCGGAGCTGGAGGTCACCGCGCGCACCGACTCCGGCGTCGTGATGGCGATGCGGCACCGGGAGCTGGCGGTCGAGGGCGTCCAGTTCCATCCCGAGGCCGTGCTGACCCAGGGCGGGCATCTGATGCTGGCCAACTGGCTCGCGGCGTGCGGGCTGCCGGAGGCGCTGGACCGCGCACCGGAGCTGGCCGCCGAGGTGGAGCAGCGGCGGCTGGCCGCATTCGACTGCTGAACCCCCGTACGCGAAACGGCGCCCTCCCCGACCGGGAGAGCGCCGTTCGACGGCTGACGGTGCGTCAGGCGGGCGGCGACGGCGAGACCGACGGGCTCGGCGGCGCCTCCTCCAGCTTCCAGACCACGATCGTGACCTGCGAGTTCTTCTGCTTCAGCGTGCCGCTACCGGGATCCTGGTTCTTGACGGTGCCCGCCTGCCCCGCGTCGGTGGTGGTCGCGTACGCGATCCTCACCTTGAACCCGGCCAGCTCCAGCTGCGCCTGCGCCTGGTCCACCGGCTTGCCCACCACGCCGGGCACCTCGACCAGGTCGCCCTTCGAGATGTACACGGTGACGGTGGAGCCGACGGACAGCGACGTGCCCGTGTTCGGGTCCGACCGGGTCACGGTGTTGGCGGGCAGGTTGCTCGGCTCGTCCACGAAGTTGCCGGTCAGGTTCGCGCTCTGCAACTGGGTCATCGCGTCCTCCTTGGTGAGGCCCTTGAGGGCCGGCACCGTGGTGGTCGGCTTGCCGTTGCAGATCCGGTAGACGACCTCGGCGTTCTCCTTGACCGTCTGGCCCTGCTCGGGGTTCTGCTCGGCGACCCGTTCGGGCGTGCAGGTCGAGTTGCGGACCGGGTCACCGAGATGGCCCTTGAGGCCGTCCGCGGTGAGCACCGCCCTCGCCTCCTCCTCGGTCTTGCCGAACAGGTTCGGCACCGTGACGTCCTTCGGCCGGTTGGCCAGGATCAGCCCGGCCGTCAGCGCCACCACGGCCAGCACGCCCAGCGCGGTCAGGGTCGCGATGACCCAGCCGGAGGCGCGGCGGCGGCGGGCGTCGCCGACCCGGGCCGGGGCGGTGCCGCCCTTGGACCCGCCCCGGGCGGGTGCCGTCATCGGGACCGTCTGCTCCTCGCGCAGCACCGGCGTGGCCAGCACCGGGCGGCCCGCGGCGGCGCGCAGCAGGTCGGCGCGCATCTCACCGGCCGACTGGTAGCGGTTGGCCGGGTTCTTCGACAGCGCCTTGAGCACGACCGCGTCGATGTCGGGGGTGACGTCGCGGTTGCTCTGGCTCGGCGCGGGCGGCTCCTCCCGTACGTGCTGGTAGGCCACCGCCACCGGCGAGTCGCCCACGAACGGCGGATGGCCGCAGAGCAGCTCGAACAGCACGCAGCCGGCCGCGTACACGTCCGAGCGGGCGTCGACCTGCTCGCCGCGCGCCTGCTCCGGGGAGAGGTACTGCGCGGTGCCGATCACCGCCGAGGTCTGCGTCATGGTCGTCGCGCCGGACGCCAGCGCCCGCGCGATGCCGAAGTCCATGACCTTGACCTGGGCGTTCGGCGAGAACATGACGTTGCCGGGCTTGATGTCGCGGTGGATGATGCCGTGGCGGTGGCTGAACTCCAGCGCGGCGCAGATGTCCGCGGTGATCTCCAGCGCCCGGCGCGGCATCATCCGGCCCTCGGCGGCCAGCACCTCCTTGAGGGTGTGCCCCGCCACGAACTCCATGACGATGTAGGGCAGCACCTCGCCGGTGGGCGCGCGCTCCTCGCCGGTGTCGTACACGGCCACGATGGCCGGGTGGTTCAGCGCGGCGGCGTTCTGCGCCTCGCGCCGGAAACGCATCTGGAAGGTCGCGTCGCGCGCCAGGTCGGTACGCAGCATCTTGATCGCGATGTCACGCCCGAGCCGCAGGTCGCGGCCCCGGTGCACCTCCGCCATGCCGCCGTAGCCGAGCAGTTCACCGACCTGATACCTGCCGCCAAGCAGGCGCGCCTGCGCGTTCATCGCGTACGTCGTCCTTCGGTCATCTGGTCCATGCTCACTCGGCCAGCTCCGTTCAGCCAATCCTCAGCTGAAAGTGTGACCTGTTCCGAATACACGAGGCCGACATGCGACCCCCTGCCCTGGTTCTGCGCCTTCCTCGCCTTGTACCCGAGGAACCCGGCGCAGGCCAGCACACCCAGCATGCCCAGCACCACCAGGACGACGACCAGGGCCGTCTTCCCACCACTGCGCTCAACGACGGGAGGCTGCGCCGAGATCGGCCGCTGCGGCGGCGATTTCGGCGCCACCTGCGGCACCTGCGCCGCCCCGGGCCGGAACCCGCCGTTCGCGGACGGCTGGGCCGGGCTGACCGGGCGGCCGCCGGGGCTGACCGGGCGGGCCGAGACCGGGGTCGCCGCCACGGGCTGCATCGGCAGCGTCGGCCCGCTCTGGTTGAGCGCGTTGCCCGCCTGGCGGGCCGCGTCGGCGAACGAGGCGGCGGACGGCCAGCGCTTGGCCGGGTCCTTGGCCATCGCCCGCTGCACGATCTGGCGCACCACCGGCGGGATCTCGTTCGGCAGCGGCGGCGGGGTGCCGTTGACGTGCTTCATCGCGATCTCGAGCGGGGTGTCGCCGTCGTACGGCCGGTTGCCGGTGAGGCACTGGTAGGCCACGACGCCGAGGGAGTAGATGTCGGACGAGGACGAGGCGCCCGCGCCCGACGCCTGCTCGGGCGCCAGGTAGGAGGCGGTGCCCATCACCGCGCCGGTGGCCGTGAGCTGGCTGGCCGCGGCCGAGCGGGCGATGCCGAAGTCGGTGAGGACCAGCGTGCCGTTGGGACGCACCAGCAGGTTGCCCGGCTTGACGTCCCGGTGCACGATGCCCTTCTCGTGCGCGGCCTGCAGCGCGTCGGCGGCCTGCGCGACCAGCAGCATGGTCCGGGCCGCGGTCAGGCGGCCGAACTTGTTGAGGGTACGCGCCAGCGGGTCGCCCTCGACGTACTCCATGATCAGGTATGCGACCTGGTCCATGCCGAAGTCGTAGACCCGCACCACGCCGGGGTGGTTGACCGTGGCCATGGTGCGTGCCTCGACCTTGAACCGCTCGACGAAGTTCGGATCCTCCAGCAGAGCCGTCAGCATCACCTTGATGGCGACCTCGCGGTCGAGCACCGTGTCGGTGCCGCGCCACACATCGCCCATGCCGCCCGACGCAATCCGATCGTCGATGCGGTAACGGCCGCTAAGGAGCGTGCCCGGGGAGACCATCACTTGCCACCCTTGTCCGCGATCACACCACGCATGACCTGTCCCGCAATACGAGCGGCCTCGCCGCTGCCGCCCTTGCCGGCATTCTCCAGGAACACCGCAACCGCCACGACCGGACGACCGTCCTTCATCGCGAAACCGATGAACCAGCCGTGCGACTTGGCATCCTCGTCGTTCTCCGCCGTACCGGTCTTGCCACCGACCTGGTACCCGTCGATCTGCGCCTTCTTGCCGGTGCCGTTCTCGACGACGCTGACCATCATCTCCCGCAGCTGGCCCGCGACCGTCGCGGTGCAGGTCCGCCGGAGCTCCTTGGGCGAGGCCACGTACAGCTTCGAGGTCAGGTCCGGCGCCACCAGCTGGTCCACCAGGTACGGCCGCATCTGCGAGCAGTCGTTGGCGATCGACGAGGCGATCAGCGCGCCCTGCATCGGGGTCATCTTGACCTCGGCCTGGCCGATGGACGAGATGGCGATGGTCGGCTTGTCGTCACCGCCCGACGAGGTGGTCAGCGGGCCGGTCACGCTCTCGGCCACCCGCGGCGCCTTGTCCAGCGCCGACAGGTTGCCGACCCGCAGCTCGTCGTCGTAGAAGCCGAACGCCTTCACCGTGTCGGAGATCTGCTGCGCGCCCAGGTCCACGCCCAGCCGCGCGAACGCGGTGTTGCAGGAGACCGTCAGCGCCTGCTTCAGCGTGATCTTGTCATCCGGGCAGACGCCCGGGGACGAATTCTTGATCACGTGGGTGGTGCCCGGAGCCTGGTAGGTCGGACCCGCGTCCAGCGGCGTCTCGGGGTTGGCGCCGTTGCCCAGCGCCGCCGCCGAGACCAGCACCTTGAACGTCGACGCCGGGGGCCAGCGCTCCTGCGTGGCCCGGTTGAGCAGCGGCTTGTCCGCCCGGCTGTTCAGCTGGGCGTACGCGTCCGCCGCCTTGGTGGTGCTGTGCTGCGCCAGCGGGTTCGGGTCGAAGCTCGGCATGGAGACCATCGACAGGATCGCGCCGGTGCTCGGGTCGAGCGCGACGACCGCGCCCACCTTCGCCCCGTTGCGGTTGCTGGTCAGCTCCTTGTACGCCGTCTCCTGCGCGGTGCGCGACAGCGTCAGCACCACGTTGCCGCCGGCGGTGTGCTCACCGGTGAACATGTCGCTCAGCCGGTCGGCGAACAGCTTGTCCGAGGTGCCGGCGAGGAAGTCGTTCTCCATCTGCTCGATGCCGGTGGCGGAGCCGTTGACCGGCTTGTAGCCCAGCACGTGCGCGTACGCGGGCCCGGTGGGGTAGACGCGCAGGTACTTGAGGTTGTCCTCGGTCTCCTTGCTGAGCGCGATCTCCTTGCCGCCGGCCATGATGAAGCCGCGCTGGCGGTCGTACTCGTCGATCTGCACGCGGCCGTTGTACTGGCTGGTCCGGTAGTCGTTGCCCTTGTACGCCTGGACCCAGTTCAGGTTGGCGAAGAGCAGGCCGAACAGCACCATCACGACGACACCGACACGACGCAGAGGGGCGTTCACCGGCGGCCACCTCCAGTCACGGCGGGGGTACGGGCCGCATCAGAGATGCGCAGGATGAGCGCCACCAGCAACCAGTTGGCCACCAGCGACGAGCCGCCTGCGGACAGGAACGGCGTGGTCTGACCCGTCAGCGGGATCAGCTTGCTGATGCCTCCGATGATCACAAAGACCTGTAGACCGAGCGTGAACGCCAGGCCACCGGCGAGCAACTTGCCGAAGGAGTCACGGACCGCCAGGCCGGCGCGGATGCCGCGCTCGACCACGAGCAGGTACATCACCAGCAGGGCGGTGAGCCCGAACAGGCCGATCTCCTCGCCCATGCCCGCGAAGATGAAGTCGTTGCGCACCTCGGGCACCTGGAGCGGGTTGCCCGCGCCGGGGCCGGTGCCGAACAGGCCGCCCGTGCCCAGGCCCAGCAGCGACTGCACGAGCTGATAACCGCGCTCGTACGGGTCGCCGAACGGGTCGAGCCAGATGTCGACGCGCTGCCCGAAGTTGGTGAACGGGCCGCCGACCATCCCGGCCAGCACGTACGCCAGCACCGCGCCGCCGAAGAACAGCAGCAGACCGATGATGAGCCAGCTGACCCGCTCGGTGGCGACGTAGAGCGTCACGACGAACATGCCGAAGTACAGCAGCGAGGTGCCGAGGTCCTTCTCGAAGACGAGGACCAGCAGGCTCATCGCCCAGACCACGATGACCGGGCCCAGGTCCCGCCCGCGCGGGAAGTCGATGCCGAGGATGCGCCGGCTGGCCAGGGCCAGCACCTCCCGCTTGCGCACCAGGTAGTACGCGAAGAAGGAGAGCAGCGCCAGCTTGGCGAATTCACCGGGCTGGATCGCGAAGAAGCCGCCGAACCGGATCCACAGCTTGGCGTTGTTGACCTCGGAGATGCTGGCGGGCAGCACCGCGGGCAGCATGACCAGGACGATGCCGCCCAGGCCGAGCGTGAACGCGTACTTCGAGATCGAGCGGTGGTCGCGGACGAACCACAGCAGCACCGCCGCCCCCGTCACCGCGATCAGCGTCCAGAGCAGCTGCTTGCCGCCGTCCCCGGCGAAGATCGCGAGGTCGGCGCGGGTGGCCGCCTTGGCCCGGCCCAGGTCCAGCCGGCGCAGGAAGGCCACGCCGAGGCCGTTGAGCAGGGCGACCGCGGGCACCAGCACCGGGTCGGCGTACGGCGCGCGCAGCCGGATCACCAGGTGCAGACCCAGGAACACGGCCGCCAGGACGCCGGCCGGATACCAGAAGTCCATGGTGACGCGGTCGAGCATGTTCGCCTCGACCATCGCCAGGTATGCGGCGACCAGGGCCATGCCGAGCAGGAGCAGCCACAGCTCCGTGCGGCGGGCACGGGACGCGGCCGCGTCCAGGCGCGGGAAGCGCGGCGCGGTCTCGGCCGGCGTCTCGGGCATGGACACGGGAGGAGCGGTGTGAGGGGTGGTCACGATGGTTTCGGCCTCAATTCGACCGGCAGGGAACCGGGCTGGGCACGACGGGCTCGTTGGGCGTGGCCGGGCTGGCGGTCGCGCTGGGGACGACCGACGCCGACGCGGACGGCGACGGCGACGGACTCGCCGACGGCGGACAGGTCGGCAGGATGTTCATGTTCGACGGGTCGTCGCGGACCAGGTCGTCGAGGCGGGCTCGGGCGTCGGCCTCGTCGTCGGCCTGGATGCCCTTGCGCACCTGCTCCTGGGCCACCGCGGTCAGGTCGGCGAGCTTGGTCTGGCTGACCTCCCGCACCTCGGACAGGTCGAAGCCGGCGATCTGCCCGGGAACACCCCGGAAGATCGCGACCTGGCCCTCCTCGGTCGCGCCGATGTAGTAGCGCGTCTGGGTGTACTGCCAGGCCGTCCACAGACCGCCGCCGAGCAGGCCCAGCAGCACCACCACGAGCAGCGTGGTGCGGACCGGGTGGCGGGCGGAGCGGGCGCTCGGCTCCGCCGCCGGGGCCGGGGGTTCCGGCACCGACGGGCGCGGCGAGGCCGTCAGGGCCGACGCGCGCGCGGCCGGGGTCGACTCGACCTGGCCCTCGGAGCTGTTGCCGCGGTCGCGGGCCGCCGCACCGCCGACCACCGGCGCCTGCTCGACGATGTCCTCGTCGGTGGCGTCCGCGATGATCACGGTGATGTTGTCGGGGCCGCCGCCGCGCAGGGCGAGGGCGATCAGCCGTTCGACGCAGGCCTGCGGGTCGACGTACTCCCGCATGCTCTGTGCGATCGTCTCGGCGCTCACCACGCCGGACAGGCCGTCGGAGCAGATCAGGTAGCGGTCGCCGGCGTGCACCGGACGCACCGAGTACTCAGGCTCGATGTCGCGGCCGTCCATCGCCCGGGTGAGCAGCGACCGCTGCGGGTGGCTGCTCGCCTCCTCGGCGCTGATCCGGCCCTCGTCCACCAGCATCTGGACGTACGTGTCGTCCTTGGTGATCTGGGTGAACTCGCCGTCGCGCAGCAGGTATGCCCGCGAGTCGCCGATGTGGGCCATGCCCAGCTTGGAGCCGGTGAACAGCATCGCGGTCAGCGTGGTGCCCATGCCCTCAAGGTGCGGGTTGGCGTCCACGGTGTCACGGAGCTGCTGGTTGGCTAGGTTGACCGCTGAGCGCAGGGAGTCGACGATCGCGTCGCCGGGCACGTCCTCGTCCAGCGGGGCCATGGCCCCGATGACGATGTTGCTGGCGACGTCGCCGGCCGCCATGCCTCCCATGCCGTCCGCGACGGCAAGCAGCCGCGGTCCAGCGTAGACGGAGTCTTGGTTTCCGTCCCGGATAAGACCGCGGTCGCTGCGGGCCGCGTAGCGCAGGATGATTGTCATGGCCGTAATTCGAGGGAAGTGCGGCCGATGCGGATCGGCACGCCGAGGGGTACGGGAGTAGGACCGCTCACCTTGGAGCGGTCCAGATACGTGCCATTGGTCGAGCCGAGGTCCTCCACCATCCACTGGCCGTCACGCGGCACCAGGCGGGCATGCCGCGCCGATGCGTAGTCGTCGGTGATGACCAGGGTGGAGTCTTCGGCGCGGCCGATCGTGATGGGGGCCTCGCCCAGTGTGATCTTGGTCCCGGCCAGCGAGCCCGCGGTGACCACGAGCGTGTGCGCGGCCCGGCCCTTCTTGACCTTGGCCGGGCGCGCACCCCCCGCCGCCGCCGCGCCGGTGACCCCGCGCGGAGCGGCGACCAGCCGGCCCGTGCGGGAGCCGGCGAACAGGTCACGGCGGATGACCCCGACCACCGTGAACACGAAGATCCACAGCAGGACGAGGAATCCGAACCTGGCGGCAGTGAGAACGATCTCGGGCAAGCCGATCAGCCGTCCACGCGGAACGTCAGGGTCGTGGTGCCGATCTGGATCATGTCGCCCGGGTTGAGGGCGACCGCCGAGACGCGCTGACCGTTGACCATCGTGCCGTTGGTGGAGCCGAGGTCCGTCAGCACCACCTGGGCGCCGTCGAAGTCGAGGCGGGCGTGCCGGCGCGAGATGCCGACGTCCGGCAGGCGCAGGTTGGCCTGGTCGCCGCGGCCGATCGTGGTCGAACCGATCGCCAGCGGGAACGTCCGCCCGTCACCCGACACCAGCCGCACGTTGCGCGTGCCGGGAGCACCGCCGCCGTGCGGCATGCCCCCCTGCTGCTGGTACGACGGGTAGGCCGGCGGGGCCTCGTACGTCGCCTGCGGAGCCTGATCGGCCGTGTAGACCTCGGCCGAGACGCGGAACATGCCCGTGTCGAGGCCGTCGCCGCGCTCGATCTCGACGATGACGTCGCCGTACACCGTCCAGGCCTGCTCACCGATGAACTCGGCCTGCGACTGCGCCAGCTCCTGCGCCAGCGCCGCCGCGTACGGCGCCAGCCGGCTGTGGTCGTAAGGCGAGAGGTCGATCACATAGCGGTTCGGCACGAGCGTGCGCCCACCGACCAGGATCGCCTTGTGGGCCTCTGCCTCCCGCTGCATGGCGTTCAGGATCTCCACAGGGTGGACGACCCCCTTGAACACCTTCGCGAAGGCGCCCTCTACCAGGCCTTCCAGCCGTTTTTCGAAGCGTTGCAACACGCTCACCGGTCCTCCTCGGGTTCCGAGGACATGATGTTATCTGCCCTCCACTCCCGCGTCTTCGCCCAATACGTTCGCCGTTGCCGACGCCACGCCCGCACGATCACCCATCCTCGCTTGCGATTTCACACTTGGCCAGGTGGTCGTGCTAATGTTCTGACCGCGCCGCCCGCCGGGTAACCGGTTGGCGAAGCGGAGCAGGCATAGCGTAAGCTGTGCCAGCACGCTTCGGGAGGTCACTCCCGGTGAGTGTCTGGGACATGCCATAATGTTCCGGCTGTAATAGTAAGGCCGCAGCAAAACAGCAAGTCTGCCGGGGAAGTGGCGGAATGGCAGACGCGCACGGTTCAGGTCCGTGTGCCCGAAAGGGCGTGGGGGTTCAACTCCCCCCTTCCCCACCAGCAAGTGAGGGGCTCCGACTGGAGCCCCTCACTTTTTTGTCCGCAACCCGTCCCTGCCGTGGTTCCGATTCGGCGGCGGGTGGCGATGATCGGCGTTTCAGGTCCGAACACGCCTCCAAACACACCCCTTCTGACCGCAACCCGTGATCAAGCCCCGTTTTAAGTCGACGCTGGCCTATCTAGAGGAACAATCGCGGAAATCTGTCCTCTAGATAGGCCAGCGTTTATGGAAAACCGGGTGGGGGCTCGGGCGAGCCGTGGTGCGACGGGTGGTCGCGGGTGCCGGAGGTCGCGGTCGGGGGTTCGCGGTCGGGGGTGGCGGTCGGGGGTGGCGGTCAGGGGGTGGCGAGGGCTTCCGTCGGGGAGAGGCGGGCGGCGCGGACGGCCGGGTACAGGCCGGCCACCGCCCCGATCACCAGCGTCGCCCCCAGCCCGCCGAGCATCGCCCAGGCGGGCACCACCGTCGGCCAGCGCTGGTACGCCGCGTACCCGCCCGTCACCGCGATCCCGAGCAGCACCCCTGCCCCGCCGCCGAGCGCCGACAGCAGCAGCGACTCGGACAGGAACTGGAGCCGTACGTGTCCGCGCGTGGCGCCCAGCGAGCGCCGCAGTCCGATCTCGGCCCGCCGCTCCAGCACCGAGATCACCATGGTGTTGGCCACGCCTACCCCGCCGACCAGCAGCGCGACCGCGCCCAGGCCCAGCAGCAGGCCGGTGAACGCCTGGTTGGCGGCCTGCTTGGCGGCCAGCGCGTCGGACGGCCGGGAGACGTCCACCTCGTTGGGCGCCTGCGGGTTGGCGGTGGCGGCGAGCACCGCGCGCACCGCGTCGACGGCGTTCTCCTTCACCCGGGTGTAGACCACCGTCGGATACCGGTCGAAGTCGAGGCGCTGCTCGGCCGCGGTCCAGCCGACCAGCGCGGCGGTGTCGAGTTCCGGCGCGAGCGCGACCGGGTCGAGGATGCCGACGACGGTGAACCACTGCCCGCCGAGCCAGACCCGGGTGTCGGGCGAGGCACGGCCGATGCCCAGCCGCTGCGCGGCGGTGGCGCCGAGGACGGCGGCCGGATATCCGGCGGTGGCCTCGTTGAGCCAGGTGCCGCTGCGCAGGGTGGCGCCGACGGTGGCGGGCAGGTCGGTGCGGGCGGCGTACGCGGACAGGCCGTTGGTCTGCACCTTGGGGATCAGGTCGGACCGGTACAGTTTCGCTCCAGTGATCTTGCCCACTGCCGACACCCGCTCGACCGGGGCGATCCGGCCGATCATCGGCACCGACTCCTCGGGCAGGTGGGCGTCCTCGCCGAACATGGTGCGGCCGGGGGCGACGGTGAGCAGGTTGGTGCCGAGCGCGGCCAGGGTGCGGTCGAGTTCGGCCCGCGACGAGGAGGAGATGCCGACCACGGCGACCATCGCGGCGATGCCGATCGCGATGCCCAGTGCGGACAGCAGCGCCCGCACCGGCCTGGTGCGCAGGCCGACGCCGCCGACGCGCAGCACGTCGCCGGGCCCGAGCCGGGCCGGGACGAGCCGGGGCCGGGCGGGCGCGCCGGGTGCCGGGTCGAGGCTGATCCAGGTCGTCATGGCGTCACCTCGTCGGCCACTATCCGACCGTCGCGCATGTGCACCTGCCGGGGCAGGCCCGCCGCGATCTCGCGGTCGTGCGTGATGATCACGACCGTGGTGCCGCCCCGGTTCAGGTCGTGCAGCAGCTCCATCACCCCGGCGCCGGAGGCGGAGTCGAGGTTGCCGGTGGGCTCGTCGGCGAGCAGCAGCGGCGGATCGCCGACGACCGCGCGGGCGATGGCGACGCGCTGGCGCTCGCCGCCGGACAGCTCGTGCGGTTCGTGGTCGAGCCGGTGGGACAGGCCCACCCGGGCCAGGGCGGCCGCGGCCCGGCGGCGCCGCTCGGCGCGGCGGACGCCGCGGTAGAGCAGCCCGTCGGCGACGTTGTCCAGCGCCGGCACGCCCGTAGCCAGGTGGAACTGCTGGAACACGAACCCGATCCGGGCGGCCCGCAGCGCCGACAGCCTGCGGTCGGAAAGGTCCGCCACGTCGTACCCGTCGATGGCGACGCGGCCCGCGCTGGGGCGGTCGAGGGTGCCGACGACGTGCAGCATCGTGGACTTGCCGGAGCCGGACGGGCCGACGATCGCGGCCAGCTCGCCGGCGGCGACGGTGAGGCTGACCCCGTCCAGCGCGGTGACCCCGCCCGGGTACGTCTTGCGGACGTCCGCCAGGGCGATCACCGGGGGATCCCCACGGTCATGCCCTCGGCGAGCCCGTCGCCGCTGACCTCGACCCGGCCGTCGGAGAACAGGCCCGCCTCGACGGCGACATACCGGCTGGCCGAGCCCTCGACGACCTCGACGCCGTAGCCGCCCTCGCGCAGCGCCACCAGCGCCGCGACGGGCACCGTGAGCACGTTCTCGCGCTGGGAGGCGGTGAAGACGACGTCGACGGCGGCCTGGGTCATGGTGCCCAGCGGCTTCTGGTCGTCCAGGGTGACCACCATCTCGATCTTGGTTTCGGCCGAGGAGCCGGGGGTGCCGTCACCCGCCTCGATCACGGTGTACGACTTCGCGATCCGCCCCGGGACGGTGCCGCCGCCCGGCAGCTGCACCGTCACCGCCGAGCCCTTCTTCGCCAGCCGCTCGTCGGCCACGTCGAGCTGCACCACGACCACCCGGGTGGTGCCCGTGTACGTCAGCACCCCCTGCCCGGCGGGCTCGCCGACCTCGGCGGTCAGGCTGTCCACCCGGATCTCGCCGGGCGTGAACACGACCCGGCCCAGCTCGACCACGCCGGTTTCCGGCAGCCCGAGCTTGTCCTGCCACTTCCTGACCGCCGCCGCGGTCGCGGCGTTGTACTCGTCGTCGACCGTGAACCCGGTGTACCCGAGCGCCCTGAGGTTCTGCTCCAGCTGGCGCACGTCGGCGCCCTCGGTCCCCGGCCGCAGCGGCCGGTACGCCGGGACGGCGCCGTACATGAGGACGACCGGGGTGTCGTCGAGGCGGTAGGCGGCCTGGCCGCGCCGGAGCACCGTGCCCGCCTCGGGCAGCCGGGTCACCGTGCCCTGGAGGCGGGCGGCCAGCGTGCTGGTGGTGCCATAGCCCAGTTCCCCGTCGGCGGTCTGGGTGTCCAGCAGGGTCTGCCGGGTCACCGCCGCGGTGGCCGGGGGCAGCGCGGCGGTGCCGGCCGGGCTCTGCGCCGTACCCCCGAATCCGGTCGCGGCCGCGACCGCGGCACCCGCCGCGACCACCGCGCCCGCTGCCAGCAGCACCGTGCGGCCCGACCGGCGACGGCGGCCGGGCTGGATCTCGTCGGTCACGGCTTGCCCCCGGGACCGTCCGGGCCGCCCTTGCTGATGCCGGGCAGGAACTCCGCCTCGCACTTCTTCTGCGCGGCCGGGAAGTCGGGGTCCTCGCCGACCGACTGGTCGATCATCATGCGGCCGCCGTCGGGGTCCGGGAAGTCCGGCACCCCGTTGTCGCGCATGCACTGGGCGAACTTGCGCATGTTCTCGGCCATCTGCGGATCCGGGCCGACGCCGCCGCGGTCGCCGAACGGGGCGTACTGCTCGCACGCCTTGCTCGCCGCGTCCATCTTGTCCTTGTCCCCCGGACCGCCCTGGATGGTGATCCGGCCGTCGGGGTCGGGGTCGGGCATGTCGATGCCGTGCTCGCGCATGCACTGGGCGAATTTGAGCCCCTTCTCCTGGCGGCTCAGGCTCGGCCCGGCGCTGGGCGTCGCGGTGGCCCTGCCGCCGCCCGCCGAGGCGATGCCGTCGTCCTCGGGCGCCTGCCCGCATCCGGCCAGGGCCAGCGCGCCCGCCAGTGGCAGGGCGAACAGCGCGCCCCACCGCCGTCTCGTGGTCATCAGGTGTCTCCCTCGCGTGATCCACGCCACGGGCACAGTCCCGCGGTCCGGCCCGGACTCTTCGCGTCCGGCCGTTTCCCGACCGTTTCCGCCAGGGCTAACAGCGAAGAAACAGCACGTCGGGTGACTATGGGTCGGCGAAGCCGAGGGAGGGACACAGCAGATGCGGGTGCTCGTGGTCGAGGACGAGGCGCTGCTCGCCGACGCCATCGCCGAGTGGCTGCGCGACGACGCGCACGCCGTCGACGTGGCGTACGACGGGGACGCGGCGCTGGAACGGATCGCGGTCAACGACTACGACGTGGTGCTGCTGGACCGGGACCTGCCCCGGGTGCACGGCGACGACGTGTGCCGGGTGCTGGTCGGCTCCCGGTCGACCGCGCGGGTGCTGATGCTGACGGCCGCCGCCGAGATCGGCGACCGGGTGGCGGGGCTGTCGCTGGGCGCCGACGACTACCTGTCCAAGCCGTTCGCCTTCCCCGAGCTGGCCGCGCGGGTGCACGCGCTGGGCCGGCGCAGCCGGGCCGCCGCCGCGCCGACGCTGGCCAGAGCGGGCATCCGGCTGGACCCGGCCCGGCACGAGGTCTTCCGCGACGGCCGGTATGTGCCGCTGTCGCGCAAGGAGTTCGGCGTGCTGGCCGAGCTGCTGCGCGCCGACGGGGCCGTGGTCTCGGCCGAGGTGCTGCTGGAGAAGGTGTGGGACGAGCACGCCGACCCGTTCACCTCGGCGGTCCGGCTGACCATCCTCAAACTGCGCCGTAAGCTCGGCGAGCCCGCGGTCGTGCACACCGTCGCCGGAGTGGGGTACCAGATTCCATGATCAGGATGCTGTCGCCGGGCCGCCTGACCATCCGGGCCCGGCTCACCCTCTTCTACGGCGCCCTGTTCCTGGTCGCGGGCCTGGCCCTGCTGGCGGTGACCTACTTCCTGCTGGACCAGAAGCTGCTCCAGCCGTTCTCGTTCGACCTGCCCGATCCGGCCAAGGTCGCGGGCGTCGCCGGCCGCCGGGAGCAGCGGGTGCTGATCCAGGGCGCCCCCGACACCATGCTCTACCTCAGCACGCAGGCCGACGACCTGCGCCAGGCCACCCGGGCGTCGCTGCTGACCCAGGGCGCGGTGGCGCTGGCCGTCGTCGGTGCGATCTCGATCGCCATGGGCTGGGTGATCGCCGGTCGGCTGCTGTCGCCGCTGCACCGCATCACCGAGACCGCCCGGCGCATCGGCACCGCCCCGGCCGCCGCCCTCGGCCTGCACGAGCGGATCGCGCTCACCGGCCCGCGCGACGAGCTGCGCGAGCTGGCAGACACCTTCGACGCCATGCTGGCCCGGCTGGACCAGGCCTTCGACGGGCAGCGGCGGTTCGTCGCCAACGCCTCGCACGAGCTGCGTACGCCGCTGACGCTGAACCGGTCCCTGGTCGAGCTGGCCATGCACCGGCGCACCGCGAGCGACGACGTGAAGCGGCTCGGCGAGACGCTGCTGGAGATCAACACCCGGCACGAGCGCCTGATCAACGGGCTGCTGCTACTCGCCCGCTCCGAGAACGAGCTCGCCGACCGGTCACCGGTCGACCTCGCCGACGTGGTGGAGCACGTGGTGGCCCAGTCCGCGGCCGAGGCGGCCGCCGCCGACGTACGGGTGCGGGCCGACGCCGCCGAGGCCGAGCTCGACGGCGACCCGGTGCTGCTGGAGCGGCTGGTGCAGAACCTGGTCGACAACGGCATCCGGCACAACACGCCCGGCGGCTGGGTGCGGGCGTCCAGCCGTACGCTGCCCGACGGCCGCCGGGAGGTGGCCGTGGCGAACACCGGGCCGGTGGTGCCCCGGTACGAGATCCCGGTGATCTTCGAGCCGTTCCGCCGGCTCGGCCGGGACCGGATCACCGGCCAGGGTGCGGGGCTGGGCCTGTCCATCGTCGCGGCGATCACCCGCGCGCACGGCGGCGAGGTGGCGGCGGTGCCGCGCGAGGGCGGCGGTCTCGTCGTCACGGTCGTCCTCCCGCCCGGCTGAAATCGGCTGCAACATCCCCGCGGTACCGGACGTGTCACTGGGGAGCCGCCACCCTGGCGGCCCGCCATCGGGGAGCCGAGCATGCCACCACCCGCGCCATCCGCCGCCGAACGCGGCGATCCGGCGTTCGCGGACCTCTACCTCAGCCACTTCCAGCGCCTGGCGACCCAGCTCTACGCGTATCTCGGCGACCATGCCGAGGCGCAGGACCTGACGCAGGAGGCGTTCTGCCGCGCGTTCGACCGCTGGCACCGCATCAGCGTGTACGACGACCCCGCCGCCTGGGTGCGCCGGGTCGCCTGGAACCTCGCCACCAGCCGCCTGCGCCGCCGGCTGACCGCGCTGCGCTACCTGTCCCGCCAGCGTGAGGAGCACCTGCCCGGCCCGGAGCCCGACCGGGTGGCACTGGTCCGGGCGCTGGCCGAGCTGCCCGCCCGCCAGCGGCGCGCGGTGGTGCTGCACCACCTAGGCCACCTGACCACCGCCGAGATCGCCGAGCAGGAGGGTGTCGCCGAGGGCACCGTGCGCTCCTGGCTGTCGCGGGGGCGCACCGCGCTCGCCGCTTCGCTCACCGACCCCCGAGAGGAGAACAGCCGTGTCCGAGCCGCGCATTGAGGAGACGTTCGCCGAATTCGAGGCCGCGGCCGCGGGCACGTTCCGGCCCGCCGGGCTGGGCCTGGTGGACGACGCGGTGCGCCGTCGGCGGCGCACCCGCCGGGGCGGGCTCGGGGCGCTGGCCCTGCTGGCCGTGTCCGCTCCCCTGCTGCTGGCGGGGATGTACGGCGGCGGCGGGGAGGCTCCGGTGCTCCAGCCCACGCCGACGGTCTCGTCCGGCGCCGTCGCGCCGGTGCGGGCGACGCGCCCGGTCCGGGTGCCCGGATTCGAGACGCAGGCCCCGCCCACGGTCGTCTTCACCGACGCCGACCACGGCTGGACCCTGGTCGAGCGCTGCACCGGCAGCGACCCCTGCGCGATGGCCGTAGGCGTCACGGGCGACGGCGGGCGCACCTGGCGGCGGGCGCAGACCCCGGATCTGACCGGCAAGGTGGTCAACCTGTACCCCCTGGACGGGCAGACGCTGACGCTGCACCTGATCGGGGAGAAGTACCTGCTCACCACCGACGGCGGCGCCCACTTCTCGTCGTACCCGCTGAACCAGCCGCCGCCGCAGGCGCAGCTGGCGCAGTCGCGGCGCGACGGCCGGGAGGGCTACGCGGTGCGCTGCCCCGGGGCGACCGGCTTCGAGGACGGCGGCGCGGGCCTGAACTGCGCCAAGATGGAGCTGGTCCGGCTCGGGTCGGGTCCGGTCCCGGTCCAGCCCGAGCTCGGCGGCCCCATGACCGGGGCGGCGACCGTGCACCGCGGCGGCGACGGCAGGCTCTGGGTGATCTCGCAGGTCGCCCCGAGCGGGCGGATCCGGGTCCAGGTCAGCGTGGACGCCGCCCGGTCGTGGCAGCAGCTGCCCGAGATCTACAGCACCGGGCTCGGCAGCCTGCCGGACCTGGTGATCTCGCCCGACGGGCACGACGTCTGGGTGGCCTGCGCCGACGGGCTGGCATACCACCTCGACTACGACCAGTGGCGCCGCTTCGACCTGAACCTCGACGGCCAGCAGCCGCACATGGTGCGCTCCCTGGGCGAGCAGGGCGGCCTCGTCCTGAGCGACACCCGGCGCACCTGGTACCTGACCGAGCACGGCGTGATCTCCGAGGTCCCCGGGCTGCCCGGGTTCGACGGGATCGAGCAGTCGGCGGACGGGACGCTGTTCGGCTACGGCGACGGCCTGTGGCTCAGTCCCGGCGCCGGGCCCGTCCGCGAGTGGATCAGGCTGTACTGACACCGCGCACCCACCCTGCGCACCCGCCTTCCCGCAGCGCGATCGTCACGCTGCGTGAGGGTGGGTGCGCGCTACTGACGCGCTCCCCGTTTCGGGCAGCAGGCCAGGTAAGCTCTCGGCTGGTCGCGTCCGTCGATGGTGACAGGGAGTATGTGGTGAGCGTTGCGCTGGTGACCGGCTCGGCCGGCCTGATCGGTTCAGAGGCGGCCCGTCACTTCGCCGGCCTGGGCATGCACGTGGTCGGCATCGACAACGACATGCGCAAGTACTTCTTCGGCGAGGACGGCTCCACCGCGTGGAGCCTGGTGAACCTCACCAGCAAGCTCGGCGACTCGTACACGCACTACGACGTCGACATCCGCGACCGCGACGTGCTCTCCAAGATCTTCGAGCGGTACGGCCGGGACATCTCGCTCGTGATCCACACGGCCGCGCAGCCCAGCCACGACTGGGCCGCCAAGGAGCCGTTCACCGACTTCGACGTCAACGCGGGCGGCACCCTCAACGTGCTGGAGTACACCCGCCAGTTCGCCCCCGACGCGGCGTTCATCTTCTGCTCGACGAACAAGGTCTACGGCGACACCCCGAACCGCCTGCCCCTGGTGGAGCAGGAGACCCGGTACGAGATCGACCCGGCCCACCAGTTCGCCAACGGCATCACCGAAGACATGACGATCGACAACAGCCTGCACTCGATCTTCGGCGTCTCCAAGGTCGCCGCGGACGTGGCCGTGCAGGAGTACGGCCGCTACTTCGGCCTGCGGACCGCCTCGTTCCGCGGCGGCACGCTGACCGGCCCGGCCCACTCGGCCGCCGAGCTGCACGGCTTCCTGGCGTACCTGATGCGCTGCGTCATGGAGGGCCGCACCTACAACCTGTACGGCTACAAGGGCAAGATGGTCCGCGACGCCATCCACTCCCACGACGTGCTGACCGCGTTCGAGGCGTTCTACCGCAACCCCCGCGCGGGCGAGGTCTACAACCTCGGCGGCGGCCGGTTCTCCAACACCTCGCACCTGGAGGCGTTCGCGATCGCCGAGCAGATCACCGGCAAGCAGGCCAGCGTGAACTACGTCGAGCAGAACCGCATCGGCGACCACCAGTGGTACGTCAGCGACATGGCCAAGTTCCAGGCGCACTACCCGGACTGGCAGATGACCTACGACGTCCCGGCGATCCTGCGCGAGATCTACGAGGCCAACGCGGACAAGTGGGTGTAGGCCCGATGACCACCACGCTCAACGGCAGCAGCAAGCGCAACGTGCTGGGCGTCTTCGTCGACGCCACCGACTACGCCGACGCGACCGAGCGGATCGTCCGCGCGGCGGCCGAGGGCCGGCCCTTCGCGGTGACGGCGCTGGCCGTGCACGGCGTGATGGAGGGCGTCGCCGACCGCACGCTCGGCGCGCAGCTCAACAGCTTCGACCTGATCACCCCGGACGGCCAGCCCGTGCGCTGGGCGCTGAACGTGCTGCACGGCGCGGGCCTGCGCGACCGGGTGTACGGCCCGGAGCTGACCCTGCGCGTGCTCGGCCGCGCCGCCGAGCTGGGCCTGCCGGTGTACCTCTACGGCTCCACCCAGCCCGTGCTGGACCGGCTGATCCCGGCCCTGATCGCCAAGTACCCGGCGCTGAAGATCGCGGGTTCCGAGCCGTCGAAGTTCCGCGGCGTGGAGCCAGGCGAGGCGCCGCAGATCGCGTCCCGCATCGCCGCATCGGGCGCGCGGATCGTGCTGGTGGGGCTCGGCTGCCCCCGGCAGGAGAAGTTCACCTACGCGATGCGGCCGCACCTGGACATGCCGCTGCTGGCGGTCGGCGCGGCGTTCGACTACCACGCGGGCGGCCTGCGCAAGCCTCCGGCGTGGATGCAGAAGTACGCCCTGGAGTGGCTGTGGCGCCTGGGCCTGGAGCCCAAGCGGCTGTGGCGCCGGTACCTGATCCTCAACCCGAAGTACCTGGCCCGGCTCGGGGCGCAGAAGACGCGCCTGTGGCGCGCCACGCCCGCCACACCGGCGACGGAGTCGCCGGCCACCTTCGCCGTCTGAGGCACGCGCAGAGAAGCTAAGAAGGGCACCTTCTCATCTCATCCCAAGGTGGCAGGTGCCCTTCTCCGCGTCCGGCCGGCGGCGGCGTCAGCGGCGGTTGTAGATGAGGTCGAGGACGGCGCGGGTGGCTTCGAACCAGCGGTTCAGCCATTCGGGGGACGGGTGCGAGCTGCGCGGCGGCAGCTCCAGCAGCAGGCCGCGCAGCAGCGGGTGGTCCACCATCGACTCGGGCGACATGTCCAGCCAGTTCGGCGAGGGGAACGACGGCTCGCCGAACCCCTCCAGGCTCAGCGACGGCATGGACGAGGTCGCGGGTTCGAGCATGGTGTCGCCCGGCAGCTGCGGGCGGTCCGGCTCGCGCAGCAACCGGTCGCGACCGTTGCTGGCGTTCTGGCTGGGCACGTGCTCGGGGATCGTCATCTTGCGTCCTACCGCTCCGGCGAGTTGGCGGGGTGTCAGGGGGTCTCGTCTGGTACAACGAGCGCAGCCGAGGGCAGGCCACGGTCAACGCGCAACCGTTACCCCGCGTAATGCCTGCGTCACTATGAGCATGTCCCGCTAGTTGTCCTACACGTGCGGGGGAACCACCATGGCCGCTGAACCAGCGTCCACACCACTGCCGTCGCAGGTCACGCCGGCGCAGCTCATCGGAGAGATCTCGCGGCTGGTCCGCGAGCTGCCACCCTGCGCCCACTGCGGCCAGGGCACCCGGCACGGGCCGGTGTCCGGGCAGCTCGTCCCAGCCGCGCGCGAGCCGTACGACGACAGCCCGATCGTCGACGTGCTCGAATTCGTCGACGACGACGAGCGCTGGCTGTGGCGCCTGGTCGACGAGGCCGAGCGGGTCGCCGCCGCGGCGCCGCCCGGCCCGGACCCGGCCCAGACCGCGCTGATCGAGCAGCGGTTCCAGGAGGCGTACGAGGCGGAGCAGAAGGTCGCCGCACGCATCCAGGCGACCGTGGACGCCCTGGCGCGACCGTCCTCGTGGCTGCGCCCGGGGCACCGGGCGGCACTGGCGCGGCATCTGCGCGACGACCGGGCGGCGGCGGTGCTGGCCGCGATCCAGCGCGTCCGGTTCGAGGAGATGCGCACCCGGCTGCGGGCGGTCGCCACCTGCCGGACGGACTACCTGCGCACCCACCGCGACACCCTGTCGGCCGGGCGCAACGCGCGCGAGGAGCTGACCCGCATCCTCGACGGCCTGATCGACGCGTACGCCCGCATGCCCCAGCCGCCGGCCTGGTTCAAGTTCGGCCTGGACTTCCCACCCGAGCCCGGCTCGCGGCGGGAGTGGCTGAAGCAGGCCCGCTGCGAGATGGTCGAGCGCCGCCGCGCCGCCCTGGACCGCGGCCCGTTCTGACGACGACACCCTGAGAGTGGCCAGTGCCCTCCCGCCGAGCTGGCGGAAGGGCACTGGCGCAGGTCGAGATACCGGCACGGTGGTCGACTCAGAGGTCGAACTCGCCGTCCTTGGCGCCCTCGACGAAAGCGTCCCACTCGGCGGGCGTGAAGATCAGCGCCGGGCCGGTCGGGTTCTTGGAATCACGCAGGGCGATGGCGCCACCGACGAATGCCACCTCGACGCAGTTGTCGCAGTTGGGTCCGCTCCGCGTGCTCTTGTACCACTGTGCTTGGCTCAGATCGACTCGAAACCCCTTGGTCTCGATTTCCATAGTGGCTCCTCCGCCAGTTGTGCGATCAGCGCGGCGGACTCCGGGGGGCTCAAGGCTGCCCCCTGGAGGTGTTCGAAGATCAGAAGGTACTTCTCCAAGTCGTCGGACTTCTCCAGGAAGAGTCCGCCGGTGGCATTCTCCGCGTAAACCACGGCGGAGTCACCTGCTTCGGCGAATTCCAGGATCGTAAAAGTTCCATCCATGCCGGCATGTGCGCCGCGTTCGAAGGGCAGCACCTGGATGGTCACGTCCGGTTTCGCAGCTGCTTCAGCGATAAGCCGCAGCTGCTGCCGCATGACCGCGTCGCCGCCCACCGGACGGCTCAACACCGACTCATCGAGTACCGCCGCGAAGCTGATCGGATCGTCCTGAAGGAGCAACGAGCCACGCTTCATCCGGACACGGACCCGCTGCATCACCTGTTCGTCCGACCAATCCGGACAGGCGGCCCGGAGCATCGCCTCGGCGTACTCGGCCGACTGGAGCAGGCCGGGCACCACCTGCTGCTCGTACGCCTTGATCGCGCTGGCCGCCGCCTCCATGCCGACGAAGGAACTGACCAGCACGTTGGTGTACGGATGCCACCAGCCCTTCTGGCGGGCCTGCTTGGCGATCTCGACCAGCTCGTCGATCTCCCCCGGCGGAGCGCCGTAGATCGTGAGCATGTCGCGTACGTCCCGCGAGGTGACCGAGTTGTGCCCGGTCTCGATCCGGGAGATCTTCGATTGGGAGCATTCGAGCTTGTCAGCCACGTACTCGAGCGTGATTCCGGCCTGCTCCCGCCTGCGGCGCAGTTCGGCACCGAGGCGTCTACGACGCACGGTGGGGCTCTGTCGGACTGTCACGGCGCACCTCCGCGACGTTGCGGCGAGGGACCCGACGCCTGCTACCCCCCGCCATCAGATTCTGATGGGTCTGTCGTGTTGCGAGTTTGCTCCCACGATCGGGGAATCTTCAACCGGCCGAACGCACAGAGGGTGCGACACAGCACGCTCACGCGGCATTAACCACAGCTTGTCGCATACCAGACGTATGACACCTTCGCGCATACGCATCTTGCAACTTGCATTGAGCAAGGTTGTCGGGCAGAGTGTCTGTTATAGCACCGGAAGTACGATCTTGGCGGTTCAATGATCACGCTGGGTCTACGGTGCCATCTCTGAGCGTTCAACGAACGACAACCGAATCCGTGTTGTACGCACGGCACCTGTCCGACGAAGAGCAGGAGACATGGTGACTCCCCAGGCCGGCGACATCCTCCATGTGACCCGAGAAGCAAGCGTGCAGTTTCTTCGCCCGATGATGTTCCGCGTGATCCGCGTGCACGACTGGCCGACCTACGACGGCTGGGTGTGGCTCGACGGCTACCAGCTCAACGCCGCGGGGGACGCGGTCGAACGCCGCTCGATCTTCGTGCAGCGCTCCGGCCTGCGCGTCGTGCCCGACCAGGCGGCCACCCGCCCGCGCAACGCCGCCCCGCACGCCGCGGCGGTCCAGCGGCCGGGCAGCCACAACTCCCGCCCGACCCTGCACGGACGCCCCGCGGTCGCGGCCGTCCGCTGACCCGCGTTGCTCGCGCCCCCGCCGGTGACCACCGGCGCCGGGGCGCGATCGCGTTTCCGGGCCGAGTCCGAGCCAGACTCACGATTTTCGGTTCCCGCCGGTACGCGCCGGATTACGATCGAATGACCCTAGTGAAATGACGGTAGCGACTCGCTTGGCCGACTGCTCCAGCGCAGGCGGCCGCGACGAGTCACTATCGTCGGCCCTCGCGTGGCACGGCACCCGCTCACCCGGGAGACGGCGCCATGGAAGACCGAGAGATCGCCTCTGGAGCCAGCGCCAGAGCGACCGTTCCACATCGACACCGGCTGGCCGCATTGTGCGGCGCGGCCCTGGCGGCGGCGCTGTTCACGCCGGTCCAGGCCACGGCCGGATCAGGCGAGGCGCGACCCGCGGCACAGTACGCCGCGCAGGCGCCCGCCCCCGAGCAGGCACCGGCGCCTGCCGGGTTGCACACCACGCACAACCTGCCGCCCGAACTGATGGCGCGGTCGCTCATCTCGACCGGGATGATCGGCATCGGCCTGGCCGTCGGCGGCATCGTGATCGTGGCGTACCGCCGACGCCAGTGGTGACCTCAGTTGGGGCTCTCCTGCGGTGACGGCGACAGCGACGGGCTGGGCTCCGCCGACGGGCTCGGCAGCGGCACCGCAACGATGATCTTCACCGTCGCGTGGGGCTCCAGCAGCGAGCCCGGATCCGGCTCGGTCGCCACGACCGTGCCGGGCGCCACCTCGTCGGTCGGGCGCAGCTCGACGTCCGGGTTGAGCCCGACCGCCTGCAGCGCCGCGATCGCCTGCTCCTGGCTCATGCCGACGATGTCCTGCGGCACCGCCACCGGGCTGGCCGCGACGGACGGCGACGGCGCCGGGCTCGCCGCCGCGCTGGTCGGCGCGGCGGGGCTCGGGGCCGCCGTCGGCGACTCGCTCGGCAGCGGCGCCGGCGCGTTGTCGCGCATGGCGAACCACACCGCCACGCCCATCACCGCGAGCAGCAGCACGCTGACGACGGTGATGAGCGCCGGGGCGAGCCAGCTCCGCTCGGCCGGGCCGTACTCCAGCGGCGGGAGGGTGTCCTCCTGCGGCTGCGGCGCGCGCACGCCCGCGCGGCCGGTCCAGACGTCGTCCACGGGCGGCAGCACCGAGGTGCGGTCCAGCGCCGGCGTCTCGGGCACGTCGGACGAGCTCAGCACCTCGGTCCGGTCGGCGTCGACCGGTGGCACCTGCCCCGCGGGCAGCACCGTGGTCGCCTCGTCGCCGGGGGCCCCGCCGGCCGGGGGCGGCGTGGTGCCGTCCTCGGCCGGGGTGCCGTCGTCGTGCTGCTGGGCCTCAGACATGCTGCCGTCCTACCATGTCGATCGGACAATTCACTGCTTCGGGGCACATCGGGCGTGCCTGGCTCAGCCGGCCGCGGCCGGGGAAGGCGACGGATCGGCGGGCTTCTCGCAGGTCAGCGTGATCCGGTCGCCCCACGACACCGTGGTGTCCTTGGCCGCCGACGCCTCCTTGAACGGGTCGTCCTTGTCGCCGATGTACTTCTCGACCTGCAGACCGTTCGCGCGCAGGATGTCCTTGGCCTTCAGGCACGACCCGCCCGAGAGGTCGGGCATCGGGAACGTGTAGACCGGCCCCGCCACGTACAGCGTGATGGACTTGCCCGCCTTCAGCGGCGAGCCCACCGGGGGATCGGTCCGCACCACGTTGCCGGCGGCGGTCTCACCCGGCTCGTCGAAGCTGACGTTCACGGTGAGCTTGAGGCCGAGCAGTGTGGTGTACGCCTCGCGGAAGTTGGTGCCCTCCACGTCCGGGATGGTCGCCCCGGTGTAGGTCGGGCTGGCCGCGACCGAGGGCAGCGGCGAGGCGCTCGGCGACGCCGACGCGGCCGGGGACTCGACCGCCGCGGTCGGGGATGGAGTGCCGTTCGCCTTCGGGGTGCCGCTGTCACCGGCCGCGAACCAGCCGATGGCCAGGCCCGCCACCGCCATCACGACGGTGCCGGTCGCCACGGTGGCGATCGCGCCGGGGCTCAACCCGCGGCGGCGCTGCTGCGGCTGGTCGACCCCCGTCTGCCACGGATCGGTCATCATGCTCTCCTCTGTCGCGACGCCTGCCTCGGACGCCGCAACGAGAGTAAACCGTTCACACGAAGCCACCTCGCGTTGCTATACCCTCGGCATCATGTCGTTATACGGCCAGGGCGAGCGGTCGGGATGGGGCGCGATCGCCGCCGCCGCAGGCGTCTCCGCAAGCGCCGGAGCTGCACAGCTGGGCATCGGGTATGGCCTGGGCATCTTCTCCTGGCTCCCGGCGCTGCCCGACTCGGGCGAAGCCGCCTGGCTGGCGAGTCTTGCCTGGACGGTATGGATTTCCGCCTTCTCGGTGGTCCTCGGCGCGGTCGTGGCCGACCGCATGTCCGGCCCGAGTGTCCAAACCTCGACAGTCGTCCGGGTGCTGTGGCGCATCGCACTCTCCGTCTCCGCCGCGCTGGGCGGCCTGGTCGTGGTGGCGCTCACCGCGATCCCGGCCCGCGGCGCCCACCGGGCCGACACGTTCGCCCCGCACCTGCTCGTCGGCGGATACGCCGTCGCCGGAGTGCTGCTCGGCCTGCTGCTGGCGATCGCCGCGCTGTCCGCCCGCGCCGTCGCCGCGAACCTGTTCGCCACCGGCGTCTGGCTCTGGCTGCTGGCGGTCACCGCCTCGGTCGACAGCCTCGCCGCCGGCCGCGAACCCGGCGTCTCGCAGCTCGGGGTGTGGCCGGTCACCGCCGACGGGCCCTGGTTCCGCAGCCTGTATCTGCCCGGCGCCGCCATCGCCGCCGTGTCGACCCTGCTCATCGGCCTGCTCGCGGCCTGGCCCGCCGCACGCCGCCGCGACGCCCAGGCCGGGATCGTGCTGTCGGGCGCCGCCGGACCGGCCCTGGTCGCGGCCGCCTACCTGCTGGCTGCGCCGACGCTGACCAGCGTGGCACCCGAGCAGCTCTCCGCCCACCTGATCGCGCCGTACTCCGTGGTCACCGGCCTGGTCGGCGCGGTGCTCGCCGTCGTAGTCGGCTGGCCCCGGCGGCCCCGGCCCGCCGTCCCGGCCCAGGGCCGCGCGAAGACCCGCCCCACCGGCCCGGCGACCCGCCCCACCGGCACGGCAGCCCGTCCCGAGCCCGCGACTCCGGCCACCGGCGTCGCCACCGTCGCCGCACCCGCCGCACCCACTGCGAGCAGCGAGGCCTCGACCGCCGCCGACCCGGCCGCCCCGAGCGGCGCCGCACCCGCCGAGCAGACCAGCGCGATCCCGACCCCCTCGGCCGACCCCACGACCCCCTCGCGCCGCTCCAGGCCCAAGAAGTAAGCGCCGTCGGGTGGGGGATGATCGCCGTTTGCGGTCATCCCAGCTCCCTCAGCACCACCTTGTGACCGAAACCAGCGATCACGCCGCGTCGCCGGTCAGCGGATGACGGTGAGCTGATCCGGGTTGGCGCCGCGGGAGCGGAGCACCCGGGTGGAGCGGTCGGCGCTGGCCCGGCACGCCCGTTGCAGCGGGGCCGGGCACGCCGACACCAGCAGCACCCGCGCGGGCCCGTCGTTGAGGCGCATGTACGTCGGCAGCGCCTCCGCCCTGGTCACCCGGAACCGGCCCGGCTCGACCTCCGTGAAGGTGAACCGGCTGATCACCCCGTCCCGGGTGTCGTCGGAGAACCCCTGGTACGAGATGTGGTTGCCCATGCCGTAGGCGACCCACCGGTCCCCGATCCGCTCGAACGGCTGCACCACGTGCGCGTGGTGGCCCAGGATCAGGTCGATCGACCCGTCGGCCAGCAGCCTGCGGGCGACGTCGAGCTGCTGGCTGTTGGGCCGGTGCTCGTACTCCGTACCCCAGTGGACGGAGACGATGACCACCTCGGCGCCGGCCTGGCGGGCCCGCCGGGCCGCAGCCCGCACCCGGTCCGGTTCGAGCAGGTTGACCAGCCACTCCTTGCCCTTGGGCCGCCGTATCCCGTTGAACCCGAAGCTGTACGACAGCAGCCCGACCCGCACCCCGCGCACCGTGACGATGGTCGGGGTGTCCTGCTCGGCCTGGCTGCGGGCCATCCCGGCGTGCGCGATCCCGGCCCGGTCGAGGGCGTCGAGGGTGCGCCGGACGCCCGCCTCACCTCCGTCGATGGAGTGGTTGGAGGCGGTGGAGCAGGCGTCGTAGCCGGTGTCGCGCAGCGCGGGGACGATCTGCGGCGGCACCTTGAAGACGGGATACCCCGTGAACGGGCCGCCGGGGCTGCCCAGCGGGGTCTCCAGATGGCAGATGGCCAGGTCGGCGGCGGAGACGACGGGCTCGACCCCGGCGAGTATGGGCCGGAAGTCGTATCCGCCACCGGGGCTGTCGCGCTGCGCCTGGGCCCAGAGGCCGTTGTGCAGCAGCACGTCGCCGGAGCCGACGACGGTGAAGGTGCGCGGGGCGAAGCCTGGGCTGGGCGGCGCGGGCGCCGGTTCAGGTTGCGGCAGGGCCCGGCCGGGCTGCACGGAGGGCGGAGGCGGGGCGGGGGCATGACCGGAGGGGGTGGGCGGCGCACCGGGGCCGCCGCAGGTGTTCAGCGCCAGCACGAGCACGCCGACCAGCACCCCGCTCAGGCGTGCGGCGCGAGCGCGCAGCATCCGGGCAACCCCGTCCCCGTCGACCACGAGCGCATCCCTCCCGAACATGGCTCGTCGCGGTGCGCCTCGGCGCACCAGGTGAGACAACACGTTGGAGGACACCGGACCACCCCGCCATCCGCTGTTCAGCCATCAGAGAGGTGTTCGGCCATCAGAGGGGCCAGGTGTGCACCGGTTCGTTGCCGCGCGAGAGTTCGGCGTACCGCCCGACCATCTGGCGCAGGGCCTCGGGCCGGTCCAGGCCGCGCTCCTGTAGCGCGCGCACGGTCTGGACCTGCCAGGTGGCGCCGTTGCGGCCGAGCAGGCAGCGCTGCTCGATGATGCCGAGCAGCCGGTCGCGCTCGGCGGGACCGACGCCGTACTGGTCCAGGCCTTCGGCGGCGCGGGGCAGCAGTTCCAGCACCAGATCCGTGATCTTGATTTCGCCGCGGCGGGGCCACCAGGCGGGCGCGGCGATGCCCCGGCGGGCGGCCGAGTGGAAGTTGTCCTGCGCCACGCTGAACGGCAGCTGCGTCCAGAGCGGGCGGTCGTCCTCGGCCAGCGACCGCACCAGCCCGTAGTAGAAGGCGCCGTTGGCGAGCATGTCGACCACGGTCGGCCCGGCCGGCAGCACCCGGTTCTCCACCCGCAGGTGCGGGCGCCCGGCCATGATGTCGTAGACGGGCCGGTTCCAGCGGTAGATGGTCCCGTTGTGCAGGCGCAGCTCCGCGAGCTTGGGCACCCCGCCATCGCGTACGACCTGGAGCGGGTCCTCCGCGTCCATGATCGGCAGCAGCGGCGGGAAGTAGCGGACGTTCTCCTCGAACAGGTCGAAGATCGAGGTGACCCAGCGCTCCCCGAACCAGACCCGCGGACGCACCCCCTGGGCCTTGAGCTCGTCGGGCCGGGTGTCGGTGGCCTGCTCGAACAGCGCGATCCGGGTCTCGTCCCACAGCTGGTGCTGGAACAGGAACGGCGAGTTGGCCCCGACCGCGACCTGGAGGCTGGAGATGATCTGCGAGGCGTTCCAGTACGCCGCGAAGTCGGCTGGCGACACCTGGAGGTGGAACTGGAGGCTGGTGCAGGCGGCCTCGGGCGCGATCGAGTCGGTGTGCACCGTGAGCCGCTCGACGCCGCGGATGTCCAGCCCGATCTGCTCGCCGCGCGCGGCGAGGATCTCCTCGTTGAGGGTGCGGTAGCGGCCACTGGTGGACAGGTTGGCGGCCACGGTGTGCTCGGGGGTCAGCGTGGGCAGGATGCCGATCGTCAGCACCGAGGCGTCGTGCCGCCGCGCGTACCCCTCGGCGTTGTCCAGGCTGGCCCTGATCTGCGCCTCGTACTTGGTGAGGCCGTCGGCGGCGATGAGGCGCGGTGGCACGTTCAGTTCGAGGTTGAAGCGCCCGAGCTCGGTCTGGAAGTACGGATCGCGCAGGTCGGCGAGCACTTCGGCGTTGCACATGGTCGGCCGGTGCTCCGGGTCCACCAGGTTCAGCTCGATCTCCAACCCGGTCATCGGGTAGTCGGAGTCGAAGGTGAAGTCGTTGAGCATCATGGCGAACACGTCGAGGCAGCGGCGGACCTTCTGGCGGTACTGTTCCCGCTCCTGCCGGGTGAAGCTCTGCTGCAGTACTTCCTGGCCCATAAAGCCCTCCCGACGCACGGTAAGCACGCGAACTCTCAGCGTACTTGCCTTGGGCGACAACAGGATCGGGCGGTCGTCCCGTTCGGACGTTTCATCGTCTCATCCTTCGGGAAACGAAGGGCAACATATGTGCCATCCCGCCCGATACGATACTGAAATGGAACTCCTCGATGATTCGAGGCTCACCACGATGGGCCTCCTGACGGAGGCCTACACCAGCCTCAACAGCCTCTGTGCCGAGCACTTCGCGGCGCACGGCCTGGCACCGATCGAGTTCGAGGTGCTGCTCAGACTCGCCCGCGCGCCGGGTCGGCAGTTGCGCATGACCGACCTTTCCCGACACACGTCCATGAGCACCAGCGGGGTGACCCGCATGGTCGACCGGCTGGAACGCGAAAACCTGGTGGCCCGCGTGCCCTGCGACGTCGACCGCCGCAGCTCCTTCGCCATGCTCACGGCGCAGGGGCTGTCCCGCCTGGCCGAGACCGTCCCCGGCCACCTGCAGATCCTTGAGGAATGGCTCATCGGCCCACTCACCCAGCGCCAGCTCCAAGGCCTGGTCGCGGGGCTGCGGGTGGTGCGCGACGCCGTCCGGCCCGACACCGTGCCACCCATCGAGATGCGGGCGCCCCGGCGCCCGCCGGCGCCCACGGTCGGGCGCTGACGCATTACCGACAGGCCGTTCAGCCAGGGCGACCTGCCGCACGCCTGCCGCACGGCGGCAGAAGCGGCGGCAGAAATCGCGGGGCTGGACGTGAAAGGACACTGAAACGGGCAAAAGGGCAGGTGCCTGTTGCTAGCGTCATGCCCCTGTGGGAGGAGCGGCCTAGGCCGGCTCTGATCACGGGGGCTGATTCGGCGCGGGCGGAGACGGCGGAGGGGCGCGGCACTGCGGTGCCGCCGGGTGCGCAGAGCACCGACCGTCGGGGGGCCGCCCGCGCCGGGCGCAGCGCGTCGCGTCCGGCACAGCGCGTCGCGTCCGGCACTCAGCCGAGCTGCGCCCGCTGCCGCTCGGTGAGCACGATGCCGGAGCTCTCGCACAGCCGCCACAGCCGCGACAGCGCCTCCTCCTGGTCCGCACCCGTGCGCACCAGGCCGAGCAGCGCCTCCACCACGTCGCGCAGATCGGGCCCGCCGTCACGCCGAGCCGCCGCCGTGAACCAGGACGCCGCCAGCGTGCGGTGACCGCGCTGCTCGGCGAGCGTGGCCTCGATCATCGCGCAGTGCCAGTCCTCGACCCGCTCGGCCGTATCCGGTTCGGACACCGTGCCGCCGAGCTGCGACCGGATCTCGGCGAGCACCTTCTCCGCCTCCGGCAGCCGGCCGCCCTGGGCGTACGCCAGCCCCACCACGCCCAGCACGCGCCGCCGGTGGATGCTCGGATCGCCCGCCTCCGCCAGCATCTCCACCGCCTGTAGCCCGACCCGGGCCGATTCGTCGAACCGCCCCTCCAGCCGCAGCACCTCGGCCAGGTTGGCGCGGGCCAGCGCCCGCAGTTCGGGCTCGCCTGCCCGCGCGGACAGCCGCTCCACCGCCGCGAGCCGTCGCTGCGCCGCCGCCAGGTCGGCGTTGCGCAGGTCGTGCCAGATCAGGTTGTTCTGCGCGATGGCCATGTCCCGGACCCGGCCGGTGCGGGTCGCCAGCGCGAGGGTGGCCTCCCCGTGCCGGCGGGCTTCGTCGTACGCCCCGATGGCCTGCTGCACGGCCTGGAGCACCGCCCGCGCGGCCAGCTCGCCCGCGATGTCGCCCACCAGCACGAAGCTGGCCAGGGCCTGCTCGGCGCGCGGCAGCTCGGCCTGGCCCGCGCCGTGCTCGGCCGCCAGCTGCATCACGCCCAGGTCCGCCCAGGCGCGCAGCTGCGGGTCGGCATCGGCGATGCGCGGATCGTCGAGCAGCCGCCGCAACCACTGCCGTCCCTGCTGGTCACGGCCGCGAAAGCGCCACCAGCGGGGCAGCTTCGCGGCCAGCCGCAGCGCGGTCACCGGCTCGTGCTCGGCGGCGTACGCCAGCGCGGTCCACAGGTCGCTGGCCACGTCGTCGAAGCGCGCCACGGTCGCGGCCAGGGTCGCGCCCGACATGGCCGGGGCGTTGCGGTCGGCGAAGTCGGCGAACACCTGCGCGTGGCGCCCCCGGATCCCGGCCGTCTCGCCCGCCGCGGCGGCCTGCTCGGCGGCGAACTCGCGCACCACGTCCAGCAGCACGAAGCGCAGCGCGCCGGACCCGCGCACCTGCACCAGCCCGAGGTCCACCAGGCGCTCCAGCGCCGGGACGACGTCGACGCGCTGGCCGATCAGCTCCTCGGCCAGCTCGATGGACCAGCGGTAGCCGAAGGCCGACAGGCTGCGCAGCGCCATCCGCTGCGACGGCTCCAGCAGCCGGTAGCTCGCGGTGACCACGTCGCGCAGGGTCACCAGGTCGTCGGCGCCGCCCAGCTCCAGCAGGCGGTGGCCGTAGCGGGCCAGCATCTCGGCCGGGTCGAGCACCCGCCCGCGGGCCGCGGCCAGCTCGATGGCCAGCGGCAGGCCGCCGAGGCGGCGTACGAGGGCGACCAGCGCACCCACCTCGACGTCGGCGGGTGCGGCCGATCCCTGCCGCCGCACCTGCTGCCACCTGGCCAGGAACAGCGCGCTGGCCGGGTGCTGCTCGGCCTCGACGAGCGTGCTCGCCTCGGCGGGCGGCAGCGCCAGCGGGCCCACGGGCCACACCCGCTCCCCCGGCAGGCCGAGCGGGGCCCGCGCCGAGGCCAGCACCCGCAGCGTCGGGGTGATCGCCAGCACGTCGGCCAGGACCTCGGCGAACGCCTCCGGCGAGCGGTCGGCGGCGTCCATCATCAGCAGCACCGGCTCCTGCAGCCGGGTCGGCAGCTCCGCCGGGCGCGCCGCGTCGAGCACCGCGCACAGCACCTCGCGGATGTCGGCCGCGGTGTCGCCCGCCGCGATGCTGATGGCCACGGCACCGCCCGGGAACAGCGGCTGCGCCGCGTACGCCGCGGTCAGCGCCAGCGCGCTCTTGCCGACCCCGGCGAGGCCCACCAGGGTGGTCAGCCCGGACTGGGCGCCCAGGTGCGCCAGCAGCGCCGCGACCTCCTCCTCCCGGCCGAACAGCAGCGGCGGGGTGGGCAGGGCGTAGCCGCCGGGGCGGGGCGGGGCGGGCGGCTGGGGGCCGTGGCCGCGCGCGGCGGCGAAGAAGTCGGTGACGGCGCGGCCGGTCAGGCCGAGGGCGGTGGCGAGCAGCTCGACGGTGGTGCGCTGCGGCCGGGCCGCGCGGCCGTGCTCCAGGTCCCGGACCGTACGAATGCCCAGGCCGGACCGGGCGGCCAGCTCCGACTGGGTCAGCCGGGCCGCGTGCCGGTGCGCGCGCAGCAGCGCTCCGAAGGTCGCCGCCTCGTCGGCGGACTCCGGCTCGGCGCGGGTGGTGCCGACGGGCTCTGCCGGGCCGGACTGACCTGGGGTCATGGCCGCAAAGACTACGCACTGAAGACCGAAGGTGGGAGTCCCACGTCGAGTTTCCGCACCACCTGTGCTGCCCGTCACCACTGTCCCAACTGTACAGACGAGAGGAGGGGCACCGTCCTGCCTCATTGCGTGGCGGAAGGTGCCCCTCTTGACGTAGCAGTCCGCGATCAGGACAGGCCGAGGTCGCGGGCGATGATCATGCGCTGGACCTCCGAGGTGCCCTCGCCGATCTCCAGGATCTTGCTGTCGCGCCACATGCGCGAGACCGGGAACTCGTTCATGAAGCCGTACCCGCCGTGGATCTGGGTGCCGGCGCGGGCGTTGTCGACCGCGACCGTGCTCGCGTGCAGCTTCGCGATCGCCGCCTGCCGCTTGAACGGCTCACCCGCGAGCAGCCGCTGCGCGGCGTCGCGCCAGGCCAGCCGGGCGGTGTGCGCGCGGGTCTCCATGTCGGCGATCATGAACTGGATCGCCTGGTACGACCCGATCGTGTGGCCGAACGCCTCCCGCTGCGTCGCGTACTTCACCGACTCGTCCACGCACCCCTGCGCCAGCCCGGTCGCCAGCGCCGCGATCGCGATGCGCCCCTCGTCCAGGATGCGCAGGAACTGGGCGAACCCGCGCCCGCGCTGGCCGAGCAGGTTGCCCACCGGCACCCGGCAGTCGGCGAAGGTCAGCTCGTGGGTGTCCGACGCGCACCAGCCGACCTTGGAGTAGCCGGGCGCCACCGTGAACCCGGGCGTGCCCGACGGCACGATGATCGAGGAGATCTCGTCCGGGCCGGTCAGCGCGGTGACGGTGACCAGGCTGGTCATCGTCGTGCCCGAGTTGGTGATGAACGACTTGGTCCCGTTGATGATCCACTCGGTGCCGTCGTCGGACAGCCGCGCCGTGGTACGCGTGCCGCCCGCGTCCGAGCCCGCACCCGGCTCGGTCAGCCCGAACCCGGCCAGCGCCTCGCCGCGCAGCAGCGCGGGCAGCCAGCGGCGCTTCTGCTCGTCGGTGCCGTACTTGAAGATCGGCATGGCGCCGAGCGAGATCGCCGCCTCCAGCGTGATCGACAGCGACGAGTCGACCCGGGCCAGCTCCTCCAGCACCAGGCACAGGGCCAGGTAGTCGCCGTCCATGCCGCCGATCTCGACGGGGCCGTCGGCGCCGGGCACCGACGCGGGGAACGGCAGGCCGAACAGGCCCATCGCGCCCATCTGGCGGACCAGGTCGTACGGGAACTCGTGCTTCTCGTACAGCTCGCCGATCACGGGCGCGACCTTGTCCTGCGCGAACCGCCGTACGGTGTCACGCAGTTCCCGGTGCTCCTCGGACAGCCCGAAGTCGGTCATCTCGCGGCCTCTCTCAAACGGGAGTCACGCCGTGTCGGCGGCGTGAGAAGTGACGGTCCTTGCCGTGTGCGGCGCGGTACCGCTGGATGAGTTCGTCGCGCAGCCGGTCGGGCTCCACGATCGAGTCGATGACCAGCTCGCTGGCGAGCCGGACCAGGTCGATGTCGGTCTCGTACTCGGCCCGCTTGGCGGCGACGAACGCTTCGCGCTCCGCCTCGTCCGCGATGGCCGCGATCTTGTTGGCGTAGACGGCGTTGACCGCCGCCTCAGCACCCATAACTGCGATCTTGGCGGTGGGCAACGCGATCGTCGCCTCGGGCATGAAACCGGGCCCGGCCATGGCGTACAGGCCGGCGCCGTATGCCTTGCGCACCACCACGCAGATCTTGGGCACGGTCGCCTCGCTGATGGCCGAGACCATCTTGGCGCCGTGCCGGATGATGCCCTGCCGCTCCACCGCGCTGCCGACCATGAACCCCGGCACGTCGGTGAGGAACAGCAGCGGCACGTTGAACGCGTCGCACAGCTGCACGAACCGGCTCGCCTTGTCGGCCGAGTCGACGAACAGCACGCCGCCCTTGTGCAGCGAGTTGTTGGCCACCACGCCGACGACCTGGCCGTCGAGGCGGCCGAAGCCGACCGTCAGCTCCTTGGCCCAGCGCGCCTGGATCTCGAAGTACTCCCCGCCGTCGAGCAGGCCCTTGACCAGCTTGCGCATGTCGAACGCGCGGCGCTCGCTCTCGGGGATGAGCTCCGCCAGGTCCGTCGTGGGCGCGGCCACGGACTCGGCCGCGGGCGGCTGCTGGGTCCAGTTCGACGGGAGGTACGACAGGTAGCGGCGCACCACGCCCAGCGCCTCGTCCTCGTCCTTGCACAGGAAGTGGCCGACGCCCGACTGCTCGGTGTGCACCTTGGCGCCGCCCATCGCCTCCAGCGTGGTCTTCTCGCCGGTGACCATCTCGACCATGCGGTCGGAGCCCAGGTACATCGAGGCGTTGCCGTCGACCATGGCCACGACGTCGCAGAACGCCGGGATGTACGCGCCGCCCGCGGCGCTCGGCCCGAACAGGGCGCACACCTGCGGGATGCTGCCCGACGACTTCACCTGCTGGTAGAAGATGTTCCCGGCACCCCGCCGGCCCGGGAACAGGTCGACCTGGTCGGTGATGCGCGCACCGGCCGAGTCCACGAGGTAGACCATCGGCACGCCCTGCCCGTACGCCCGCTCGATGATCCTGATGATCTTCTCGACGGTACGGGCGCCCCAGCTGCCCGCCTTCACCGTCGAGTCGTTGGCCATCAGGCAGACCGGCCGCCCGTCGATGGTGGCGTTGCCGGTGACCACCCCGTCTGCGGGCAGGTCGCCCGCGAGCGCGTTGGCGAACATCCCGTCCTCGACGAACGAGCCCTTGTCCACGAGCCGGGCGATGCGCTCACGTGCGAAGAGCTTGCCCTTGACCGCGTTGGCCTGGTGGTACTTGACCGCCCCACCGGCGGCCACCCGCTCCCGCAGTTGATCCAGCTCCTCGTTCATCCCGGTGTGCCTCCTCGATCATCCGACCTGAACGATCGTTAGGCTACCACTCTATGGGACACCCGCCACCCTCCCAACCGCCCACTCCCCTCCACCCCCCGCAACCCCACCCCTCCCTCTCGTGCGGCGAGGGCCGGCGCATCACGCGCCGGCCCTCGTCAGGTGTATCGGATGCGGGTCAGCAGTAGACGGCGCTGGCGCCGCCGATGCTGCTCGCGGAGGCGTCACCCAGCACGCCCGCCGCGACGCCCGAGACGTCGATCGGGAGCTGGACCGGGGCGTAGACCTGGTTCCCGCTGAGGATGCCGGAGTTGAACGAGGTGTTCCAGTTCAGCTCGCAGCTGCCCTGCTGCTGGTCCTGGTAGCGCTTGCGCATCGCCGTCGGCTTGGCGTCCAGGTCGAACCCGGCGTCGGTGCCGGCCGGGGCCGCCTGCGGGCCGCCGAACAGGCCGCCCAGCGACAGCAGGTCGGTCACCTTGCCCAGCGGCGAGCTCTCGGTGTGGGCGTTCCACCGGTGGTGGCCGTACGAGCCGTGGTGGTGGCCGTACGGGTCGTGGCTCTGCGGGTTGCCGCTGGTGGTCGGCTGGCTGCCGTCGCCGAACACGGCCGACGAGCCGCCCTGGCAGGACGCCGAGGCGTCGCCGAGCACGCCGACGCCCACGCCGCAGGCGTTGATCGGCGCCTGGACCGGGACGAACACCTGGTTGCCGCTGAGGATGCCGGAGTTGCCCTGGCTGTTCCAGTTGGTGGCCAGCGCGTCCGCCGGGTACTCGGCCTCGGCGCCGCCGGTGCAGGAGGCGGTGGCGTCGCCCAGGATGCCGATGGCGATGCCGCAGATGTTGATCGGGGCCTGGATCGGCAGCTTGATCTGGTTGCCGGAGCCGATGCCGCTGTTGAACGAGGTGTTCCAGTTGTCGGCGGCGTGCGCGGCCGACGTACCCATCATCAGGAGCCCGGCGGAGAGCACGCCGACCTTGACCGAGGTACGGGTCAACGTGCCCAGCGAGTATCCAGTCATGAGAGTCGCAGTGCCTTTCGGTCTGTTTTGCCACGGGAGTTCCGTGACGCCACAGCTACGTTTAGTAGCGACCCTTGTGCGTACCGGCGCGCCGGAGGCATGGGACCTCCGGCTGTCGACGTGCGCCCGGGTTCAGCCTTTCGGCCGTACACAAATAGGGCATTTGTGGCATCGCATCAAACAACGAGCCGAGCCCCTATCCCCCGCTCTTTTGTCCGATTGGCGACAGCTATCGCCGATGGTGGCGGGTGGTGATCGCTGTCGTCGGTCAAATAGTGCGGTTAAGGACCAGATTATGACCGCGAATAGCGATCATCACCCGGCAGCACGCCGATCAGGACACGGTGCGGGATCAGGGACACGGTGCGGGATCAGGACACGGTGCGGGAGCGGGGGCCGGCGCGCAGGACGCCCGAGGGGAGCTCGCGGCCCACGATCTTCTCGGCCAGCCGGGCCGCCTCGATCATCGCGTCGAGGTCGATGCCGGTGTCGACGCCCATGTCGTGCAGCATGTGCACCACCTCCTCGGTGGCCACGTTGCCGGAGGCCCCCGGCGCGTACGGGCAGCCGCCCAGGCCGCCGACGCTGGCGTCGTACTCGGTGATGCCCAGTTCGAGGGCGGTGAGGATGTTGGCCAGGCCGGTGCCGCGGGTGTTGTGGAAGTGCAGCAGCACCGGGATGTCGGGCTGCCGGTCGCGTACCGCGCCGAGCAGCTCGCGCACCCGCCGCGGCGTCGCCATGCCGGTGGTGTCGCCGAACGCGACGCGGTCCGCCCCGTCCGCGACGACCCGGTCCACGATCCCCGCCACGCGCACCGGATCGACGTCCCCCTCGTACGGGCAGCCGAAGCTCGTCGCGATGATCACCTCAGCGGTGGAGCCGCCCGTGTGGAGCCGCTCGATCAGCGGCGCGATCTCGTCCAGCGACTCGGCGGTGGACCGGTTGATGTTGCGGCGGTTGTGCGTGTCGCTGGCCGACACCACGACCTCGACCTCGGTGAACCCGCCCGCCAGGGCCCGCTCGGCGCCGCGCAGGTTCGGCACGAGGGCGCTGTAGCGGACGCCGGGGTCGCGGGCGATGCCCGCCCACACCTCGTCGGCGTCGGCCATCTGCGGGATCGCTCTGGGGTGCACGTACGACACGGCCTCGATCCGCTTCACGCCGGTGCCGCCCAGCGCCTCGATCAGGCGGATCTTGTCGGCGGTCGGCACCGGGCTCTCGTTCTGCAGCCCGTCCCGGGGCCCGACCTCACGAATCGACACCTTGCTCGGCAGCACAGCACCCATCCCGCCACCTTAGCGCTCGTTAAGCTACCCGCCCACCCCGACCGGGCGGCCCGGCGAGTTCGTCCAAGTTGCCAGGCAATCGGGCGTATCTTGCGGTCCCATACGCCCGATTGCCCGGCAACTTGCCTGCTACGAGGGGTCAGCGCATGCGGGAGACGATGGCGGTGTCGTAGTCGCCGGACACGAACTCCGCGTTGTCCAGCAGTTCCGCGAAGAAGGGCAGGTTGTTCTTGGGACCGGCCAGCTCGAACCCGGCCACCGCCGCCTTCGCCCGCTCGATCGCCTCGGCGCGGTCCACGCCGTACACGATGACCTTGGCCATCAGCGAGTCGTAGTTCGGCGTGACCGTGTTGCCCCCGGCGTAGCCGGAGTCGACCCGTACGCCCTCGCCGGCCGGCTCGACCCAGGTCGTGATCACGCCGGGGCCGGGCAGGAACCGCTTCGGGTCCTCGGCGTTGACCCGCAGCTCGATCGCGTGACCGCGCGAGACCAGCGCGTCCGGGTCGAACTGCACCGGCAGCCCGGCGGCCACCCGCAGCTGCGCCTCGACCAGGTCGACGCCGAACACCGCCTCGGTGACCGGGTGCTCGACCTGGAGCCGGGTGTTCATCTCCAGGAAGAAGAAGTCGCCGGTGGTCGGGTCGAACAGGCATTCGACCGTCCCGGCGTTGCGGTAGCCGACCGCCTCACCCGCGCGTACGGCGGCGGCGAGCAGCCCGGCGCGCTGCTCGCCGGAGAGCGCCGGGGACGGCGACTCCTCGACCAGCTTCTGGTTGCGCCGCTGCACCGAGCACTCGCGCTCGCCGAGGGCGACGACCCGGCCGTCGGCCAGGCCGAGGATCTGCACCTCGATGTGGCGTACCCGGGGGAAGTAGCGCTCGATCAGGACCGCGCCGTCGCCGAACATGCGCTCGGCGAACGCACGCACCTTGCCGTACTGCTCGGTGAGCTCGGCGGCGTCGTTCGCGACCGCCATGCCCATGCCGCCGCCCCCGGCCGCGGCCTTGACCATGACCGGGAAGCCGATCTCCTCGGCGCCGGCGAGCGCCACCTCGGCCGACGCGGCCGGGTCGGTGGTGCCGGGCGCGACCGGCACCCCGGCGGCGGCCATCAGGTTACGAGCGTTGATCTTGTCGCCCATCGCGGTGATCGCGTCGGCGCCGGGTCCGACCCAGATCAGGCCGTTGGCCTCGACGGTACGGGCGAAGTCGGCGTTCTCCGACAGGAAGCCGTAGCCGGGGTGGATCGCCTGGACGCCGGTCTGCTTCGCGGCGGCCAGGATGGCCTCGGTGTTGCGGTAGGACTGGGCCGGATTGGCCGGGCCCACGCACACGGCCTCGTCGGCCTCGCGCACGAAGGGCAGCTCGGCGTCGGCCTCCGAATAGACGGCGACGGTGCGCACCCCGAGACTCCTGGCGGTGCGGATGATCCGTCGAGCGATCTCTCCCCGGTTCGCGACGAGCAGCGACTCGATCATGTTGGTCTCCTCCCGATGCTCAGACAACCACCGCTGAGGCTAGACGGTGGGCCGAACATCGGACGAGGCGGGCCTTAACGATGGTTCAGTCGAGCAATCCTGCGTAAGCCGGGCAGCGCCGCCTCAGCCGAGCAGGGCCGCCAGGGCCGCGGCGCGCAGCAGGGTCGCGCGGCGGTGCCGGTCGACCTCGCCGCCCAGGAACGGGGTGGAGTTCATCAGACCGAACGCGGCGTGGGCGAGCACCCGGGCCTCACCCGGGTTCAGCGAGGCACGCAGGGCGGTGAGCACCTGGACCCACTCCTCGACGTACTGCCGCTGGAGGCGGCGGATCTCCCGGCGCGGCTCCTCGGGCAGGCGGTCGAGCTCGTGCAGGTGCAGCGCGATGACGGCGGGGTGGGCCAGCGCGAAGTCGACGTGGAAGTCGACCAGCGCCTCCAGTGCGGCCCTCGGCTCGGAGTGGTCGGCCACGCGGCCGCGGCCGCCCGCGAGCAGGCCCTCGCTGACCGGCATCAGGGCGGCGACCAGCATCGCCTCCTTGCCGGCGAAGTGGTGGTACAGCGCGGGACCCGTGACGCCGGCGGCGGTGCCGATGTCGTCCATGGAAACGCCGTGGTAGCCGCGGGCAGCGAACAGGCCGACCGCGATTTCGAGGATCTCCTCGCGGCGCGACCGGCGGGGTGCCTTGGCGGGAGCCGCCGCTGCCGGGGGTGCTGCTACGTCTTGCTCAACTGCCGTCACCCGAGACATGCTACTCGCCAGTCAGGCGGCGGCTTAACGTCCGTTTAGTCCAGTTCGAACCCATATTCCCCGGCAAGTCGACGGGCTTCGTCGTCCTGCCCGGTGAGCAGCAGCACCTGCGCCAGCGCGTACGCCGCGCGCGGGAGGGTCGCCGAATCGCGGGGCAGGCCGTTGACCACACCGCGCAGCACCGGCTCGGCGGCCTCGGCCCGGCCCACCGCCACCAGCACCTCGCCCCGGGTCAGCTCCGCCAGCAGCGCCTCCCCGAACGACTCCAGCTCCTCGAACCGCTGCGCCACCCCGGTCAGCCGGGCCAGCGCCGCCTCCGGTTCCCCGATCCCGGCCAGCGCGCGGGCGCCGTCGAGGGCGAGCCAGGCCAGCTCGTACCCGGCCTCCGGCTCGGCGGCCAGACCCGGCGGCACCGCCCGCGCGGCCTCGTCGGCCCGCGCCAGCACGGTCCGGGCCAGCTCCGCGTCGTCGGCGAACATCGCGGCCACGCACTGGCGGCGCAGCGCCCTGACCTCCTCCAGCGGCAGCCGCGCCACGGCGTACGCGGCCGCGGCCGCCCCCAGCCGCGCCGCCGACTGGCCGTCCCGGTCGAGGTCGAACAGCAGCTCACCGGCCTGCTCCAGCACCCTGGCCCGAGCGGCGGCGTTGTCGAACCCGTCCAGGTTCGCCGCGAGCTGATCGAGGTAGGACAGCGCCCGGTCCGGGTCGCCCAGCCGCTGGTGGACCGCAGCGAGCAGATGCCGCGCCTGGTCGGCCAGATGCTGGTTGCCCGCCAGATCGGCGCCGGACAGCGCCTCCTCCGCCGCCTCGGCCGCCTCCTCGGACTGGGCGGCGTTGAACAGCGCCACCGCCAGGTGGAACCGGATGTGGTCGGTGTCGTCACCGTCCTCCGGGTCGTCCTCGTCGACCAGGCGCTCCACCATCGCGGCCAGGTCGTCGACCGCCTCGGCGGCGCGCGGTGTGCCGGCCAGCAGGATCGCCCGCCGCTCCCGCACCTCGCGCTCCAGCGGCTCGGGCAGCACCTGCGCCAGCGCGCGGTCGTACGCCCGGATCGCCCCGGCCGGGTCGTCGAGCATCGTCAGGCCCTGGCCGAGGAAGAACTCGCCCAGTCCCAGCAGCTCGGGCTCGTCGTCGGCGATCGCCTGGGCGACCAGCGCCCGCGCGGCGTCGGCGGCGTCGTGCACCCGCCCGTCGGCCCCGAGCGCCTGCGCGCGCAGCAGCATCACCTGCAACCGCACCCGGGGGCCGGGGTCGGGCTCGACCATCACCGCCGCCCGGTCCAGCACGTCCAGCGCCTCGGCGGGCTCCTGGGCGTGCAGCAGCGCCACCGCCAGCCGCCGCAGCGCGCCCGCGGCGTCCCGGGCGTCGCCGTGCACCAGCAGGTAGTCGGTGGTCGCCTGGACCTCGGCCAGACCCGCCTCCACCATCCCCTGGCGGCAGCGGTGCAGTCCGAGCCGCCCCCGGATGCGGTGCTGGCGCACCAGGTCGCCGGCCTGGACGTACCACTCCAGCGCCTCGGTCCAGACCCGCTCGGTCTCCTCGGCGGCCTCGCTGTGCAGCCGCATCCCGGCCAGGTCGGCCAGGCGGCCGTGCTGGAGCGCGGTCAGCGGGCCGGTCTCGCTCAGCGGCCGGATGCGCAGCCACAGCGCCTCCACCCGGGGTTCGAGGTCGCGCCGCAGCGCCTCCTCGACCAGGCCCAGCAGCGTGTCGAGGTCGGCGTCGCCGGGCACGTCGGCCAGCGGGTCGGGCACGGTCTCCGCCGGGATGCGCGGCCGGGGCGAGCGCCAGCCCGCTGCGGGCGGCGTCGGCTCGACGACCGGCTCGGCCTGGAGCAGCGCGGCGACCCGGGCCGCCTGCGCACCGGTGCCGTTGCGGGCGTCGAACCGGGCCGCCAGCCCGGTCGCCCGCGCGGCCAGCTCGTCGGCGAGCACCGCGACGGTACGGCGGCTGCCGCGCACGGTCAGGTCACCGTGCCCGGTGCCGGCCAGCAGCCGCAGCAGCAGGGCCGCCGCGGCCGCGAACTCCATCTCGGCGGCGGGCGACGGCGCGTCCTCCAGCCACGGCAGGTGCCGTTCCACCACGTCGAGGCCGCGGGCGACGTCGCCGCTGTGCGCGAGGTAGCGGACGTGCTCGGCGATGCTGCCCAGCTTGGCGGGATGCTGCCGCAACCGCCGGTACGCCCGCAGGTGCGCCCGCCGCGCCTCGTCCGGCCGCCCCGTACGCAGGAACGGCAGCAGCAGTGCGGTCAGGATCTCCTGCGGCTGCTCGGCGCAGGTCAGCCTGCCCTCCAGCACGGGACCGGTCAGCTCGATCGCGTCCTCGTCCCGGCCCAGGCAGCCGAGGTGCTGCACCATCGCGGTGGGATCGCAGCCGTCGCAGTCGGAGTTGTCGTCGCGGGACGCGGACTGCCACAGTTCGTAGTGGTAACCGGCCGCCGCCTCGTCGCCGAGGTGCGCCGCGACCAGCCACCGGAGCTTGTGGACGGGCTGGAGGCTGTGCCCGCCCTGCTGGTAGCGGCGCTGCATCTCCTCCAGCACCGCGTAGGCGCGTTCCAGCGGCACCTCGGGGAACCGGGGCAGCAGGTGGACCTGGTACTTGAAGTGCCACAGCAGCAGGGGCTCGGCTTCGGCATACTGGTCGGGCCGCTCGTCGTAGCGCGCCAGGCACCACGAGAACACGGCGAAGCACTGCGCCGGGGCACCGGCCCGGTAGTAGGCCTCTGTGGCCGCCATCCGCGCCTGGAACCGCAGCTCGTCGTCGCCGATCGCGTCGGCCTGGGCGATCGCCTCCTCGGCCAGCGCCACCTGGGTGCCCCCGCGCGGCGCCTCCCAGCACTGGTCGATCAGCTCGCGGACGCGTTCCGGCCCGGTCATGACGTGCGACCCTGCACGTCGGCGGTCCGATCCGGCCTGGTCCGGCCGCAGCCGGGGCGACCGCCCGGATCGACCTGACATGAGAGGTTCACGCGGGACAACTTACCCGGCGGCGGCGACCGCTGCCGAGCCCGCGCACCGCCGCGCACGTGAAGGGCACGGCTGTGGCTTGAAAAGTTCCCCGGAACCGGAAAGGCTGCCGGAATGTCATCCTTGGAACGCGCGGCGAAAGCCTGCCGTCACAGCCTGGACGCGCTAGTCGCGCTGGGTGCCGAGCTCACCGACGCGCAGTGGGACGGGCGCACCGACCTGCCGGAATGGACGGTCGGCGACGTGTACGCCCACGTCGTCGCCGGTGAGCAGTGGATGGCCGAGGGCGGGCTGCCGCTGCCGCCCGGCCCGCCGCAGCCGTGGATCGAGCAGGGCGTGGCCCGGCGCCGGGGCGCCGGTCGCGAGTCCGTGCTCGCCGAGCTGGCCGAGGTCCGCGCCCAGCGCGAACTCCAGCTCGTCTCAGGGCTGCCCTCGGCCGACGCGATCGGCTGGTGGATCTGGTCGCAGTCGCCGGTGCCGTTCGTGGTGCAGCTGACCGCGCGCGCCTTCGACCTGTGGGTGCACGAGCAGGACGTACGCCGGGCGATCCGGCGGCCGGGCAATCTCGGCTCCCCCGGGGCGCGGGTGTCGCACGACCTCATCCTCCAGTCGCTGCCCAAGGTGGTGGCCAAGGGCGCCGGTGTGCCGCCCGGCGCGACGGTCCGCTTCACCGCGATGGGCGAGATCCCCGTCGACTTCGCGATCCACGTCGACGACACCGGCCGGGCCGCGGTCGGCGCCCCCGACGACCGGCCGAGCACCGTGCACGTGACGCTCGGCTGGCAGTCGTTCCTGCTGCTGTGCACCGGACGCGGCGACCGCGCCCGGCAGGAGGTCTGGGTCGGCGGAGACACCGAACTCGGCGAGCGGGTGCTCGCTCACCTCAACATCGCCCCGTGAACCGGTCGCGGCCCGCTCCCCGGTCCGGGAGGCGGGCCGCCGCCGAATCGGGTCAGAGCGGGCCGAGGGTCGGGCGCTTGGCGGTGATCAGGTCGCCGGAGGAGCGGCCGGTCAGCCGCCGCTTGATCCACGGAGCCAGGTAGCGGCCCGCCCAGGCCAGGTCCTCGCCCTTGGTCACCAGCCACGACCGGCGCTCCGGCCAGGACGGCAGGTCCCACCAGGTCGGGTCGGCCGGGACGTCGAGCGCGGCGAGCACGTGCGCGGCGGTGCGGCGGTGCCCGGCCGGGGAGAGGTGAAGCCGGTCGATGCTCCACAGCGCGGGGTTGGCGTACTCGTGGTCGTTCCACAGGTCGACCAGGCGGGCGCCGTTGCGCTCGGCGACGTCGCCCACGGCATCGTTGAGGTAGCGGATGCGCGGGGCGACCAGGTTGTTGCCGGGCAGCCGGGACATCACGTCGGCGAAGCGGAACAGCAGCACGTCGGCGCCGGTGGCGCGCAGCCGGGCCACGGTCGCGTCGAAGCGGGCCATCAGGGCGGGTGGATCGCAGCGGCGGCGCAGCACGTCGTTGGCGCCTGCCGCGAAGCTGACCAGGTCGGGCCGCATACCGAGGGCGGGTTCGAGCTGCTCGCCCACGATCGCGTCGTACAGGCGGCCGCGGATGGCGAGGTTGGCGTAACCGAAGTCACCCGGGGCGACCTCGTTCAGCCGGCCCGCGACCAGGTCGGCCCAGCCGCGGAAGACCCCGTCCGCGTACGGGTCGTCCATGCCCTCGGTGAAGCTGTCCCCCAGCGCCACATACCTGCTCCAACTCACCGCGCCATCTTGCCACCGGGGCCCGTACCGATGGGTAGTGCTCTTCCTAACAGCGGGAATCGGCACTGCCCCGGCGGCGTTGGAGTTCGCGTGCAGATCGAGATCTACTCCGACGTGGTGTGCCCCTGGTGCTGGATCGGCGAGCAGCGGCTCTACCGCGCGCTCGCGGACAGCCCCGACGTGTCCGTGCGCTGGCGGGCCTTCCAGCTCGACCCCTCCGCCCAGTCGACCGGCACCCCGCTGGTGGAGTGGCTCGGCCGCCGCTACGGCGGCGAGGCCAACGCGCGCCGGATGTTCGACCAGGTCAGCTCGGTCGGCGCGGAGGAGGGCCTGACCATGGACTTCGACCGCGCGATCGGCGCCAACACCTTCGACGCGCACCGGCTCATCTGGTGGGCCGGGGAGCAGGGCGGCGACCAGCGGCCGATGGTGGAGGCGCTGCACCGCGCCCACTTCACCGACGGCCTGGACCTGGGCCGCCGGGAGGATCTGGTGCGGGCCGCGGCCGGCCTCGGCCACGACGAGCAGGCGGTGCGCGACTTCCTCGGCTCGACCGCGGGCGCCGACGAGGTGCTCGACGAGCTGGCCATGGGCCGCGAGCTGGGAGTCACCGGCGTGCCGATGTTCGTCTTCGCAGGCAAGTACGCCATCAGCGGCGCCCAGGACCCGTCCACCCTGCGCGAGGTCCTCGACGAGGTGCGCCGCCGCGAGTCTGCCGCCCCGGTCCTGACCGACCTCGCCCCGCGCGGCGAGAGCTGCGACGACGACACCTGCGCGGTATGACCTTTTAGCCCTACAAGTCTTGTTTCACGTGAAACAGTATTGTCACCTGACGATATGACGGTGCCGGTGAGCTGCCCGAACGGGCGACTCACCGGCACCGTCGCATCAGGGCAGGTACTGGAACATCACGTTCGCCGACACCCCGGTCGGCAGCGAAGCCTCAGCGAGCACCGAGAAGTCCGCCGCGAGCCGGTAGATCCGGTGCCGCGCACCGGACGCCGCCAGCACGGTCCCGTCCGGCTGGAAGTAGACCAGGTCCACCCCCGCCATCGGGAACCGCACCTGCTGCCCGGTGGTCATGTCGATCACCGCGTACACCTCGGGGCTCGTGTTCGGATCGCCGTGCGGGAAGCCGACCGCCGCGTAGCGGCCGTCCGCCGATACCGAGACCACCTGCGAATCGCCGTCGTTGGGCGGCGTGTACGCGACCGTCCGGGGTTCGGTGCCGTCGGCCCGCGTCACGGTCAGCTGCCGCCGACCGACGGTTCCGACGTAACCGCCGAGCTCCCGGCCGCGCGCCTGCTCCCATGCCTGCTGCTCCATCGGGGTGAACCTCCCGCTGGACACGGCGACCACCCCGGGGCCCGCGCCGCTCTGCACGAACAGCTTCGACCCGTCGCGGCTCCAGACCAGCCCGGCGCACATGACGTCGGTGGCCAGCGCCCGCACCGGCCCTCCCGTGGTGCCGCCCACCACCAGCTCGCCGAGGAGATCCTCACCGCGTACCCAGGCCACGGTGGCGCCGTCGGGCGACATGCGCAGCGAGTTGCCCACGCAGGGGTCGTCGGGGCCGAGGCTGCGCAGCTCGCGTACCTGGCCGCCGGTGAGCGCCAGCAGCCGGTTCGCACCGCCGGAGAACGCGAACCAGTACATGGAGCCGCCGATCTCCGCCGCGGGCGGCCTGGCCGACGGTGCGGACGACGGCGCGACCGAGACCTGCGGGGCCGCGGACGCGGAAGCCGACGGGGACACCGACACGGCGGGGTCGGGTGCCGGACGGCGCCAGGGCAGTGCGGCCAGCACGACGGCGACGATCGCGACGACGGCCGCCGCGGCCCCGATCGAGGTCGCGATCGCGCGGCGTGCCCGCATCCGGCCGGATGTACGCACCGCCCGCTCCGCCAGGTCCACCGGCCGCGCGTCCCCGGCCAGGTCCGCGAGCTCGGGTGCGAGCGTACGCAGCCGGGCCAGCGCCTTCGACGTCTGCGACTTGACCGTGCCCACGGTGACCCCGAGGCACTCGGCCGTCTCCGCCTCGGTCCGGTCCTCGAAGAACCGCAGCACCAGCACCGCCCGCTGCTTGTCCGACAGCCGCTGCAACGCCGCCCGCAGGGTGATCTTCAGCGCCGCGTCGGCGGCGTGGTCGGGCACGGTGGCCCGTACCGGCATGGTCTCGGTCGGCACCTCGACGCCCCGGCGCCGCCGCCACCACGAGATCTGCTGGTGGTACATCACCTTTCGCGTGTACGCCTCGGCGTTGCCCCGGTCGTGCAGCCTGCGCCAGGCCAGGTGGGTGCGCGCGAGCGCGACCTGCACCAGGTCCTCGGCCAGGTACTGGTCACCGGTGAGCAGGTAGGCCGCGCGCAGCAGCGACGGCGCGCGATGCCGCACGAACGTCTCGAACTCGGCTGACAGTGCATCCATCGTTGGTCATCCCCGCTGGTGGGTGTCGGCATCAAGGGCCGATGCCGGTTGTCGGCGTACTAGAGGACACCCGGCGGTGCGATGGTTGCCGGTCTCAGAACAGGTTCTTGGCGTCCTCGCGGCGCGCCACCCGGGCCCGCCACCGCCGCAGCGGTCCGGCCAGCACGAAGCCCCAGCCGATCAGCGCCGCCACCCCGCCCAGCGCCAGCCCCGTCATCAGCAGGTACGTCGTGCCGCCCTCGGTGCCGAAGACGCCCGCCCGCGCCCCGCTGTCCAGGGCCGGGACCTCGGCGCCCAGTTCAACGCCGGCGGGCTCGTCGTACAGGATGACGTCCTCGCGGCTGCTGCTGCCGTCGGCGGCGGTCCAGTCACCGTGGTAGTCGCAGTCGTGCCTGCCGCAGGAGTAGCGCAGCGCCGTGAAGGTCCCGGGGGTGCCGGAGCCGTTGTGCGCGTGCCAGGCGGGCACCAGGTCGGTGGCACCGCCGAACAGGCCGATGAACGCGATGATGGGCAGGCCGGCCCACTTGAAGAACTTCATGCGCCAGTCACCGATCGTGCTCATCGCTCCCATGGCGGGGCACTCTAGATGAGCCTGCCTCGCAAAGGCGAGCCCCGTCGGCGTCTCGTGCGCCACTATCCCTGGTGGAGGCCCTCGCGGCTCGGCTAGTGTGCCCGCGTGAGCGAGGCTGTGACGACGGAGGAACAACCCGCGCCGGCCCCGCCCCGCCGTCGGTTCTTCATGGACACGCGGCCGCTGCGGCACCGGCCGTACCGGCGCCTGTGGAGTTCCACGATCATCACCGCCGTGGGCAGCCAGCTCACCGCCGTGGCCGTGCCCAAGCAGATCTACGACATGACGGGCTCGTCGGCCTGGGTCGGCATCGCCAGCGCCGCCGGCCTGATCCCGCTGATCGTCTTCGCGCTGTGGGGCGGCGCGATCGCCGACACCGTCGACCGACGCAAGATGCTGCTGTGCACCAACACCGGCATCGCGCTGCTGTGCACGGTCTTCTGGCTCCAGGCCGCGTTCGACCTCGGTTCGATCCCGCTGCTGCTGGGCCTGGTCGCGGTGCAGCAGGCGCTGTTCGGCATGAACATGCCCGCGCGTACGGCGTCGGTGGCCCGCCTGGTGCCCGCCGCCGAGCTGCCCGCCGCGGGCGCGCTCAACTCGACCGTGATGCAGGGCGGCCAGATCTTCGGGCCGATGCTGGCCGCGGCGCTGATCCCCGTGCTCGGCCTGCCGCTGCTGTACCTGTTCGACGCGCTCGCCCTGTGCGCCGCGCTGTACGCGGTGTGGCGGCTGCCGTCCATACCCCCGCTCAGCGGCACGGCCCGGCGGGCCGGGCTGCGCGACGTGCTCGACGGCTTCCGCTACCTGGCCACCCACCGCCTGCTGCTGATCTCCATGGGCGCCGACGTCATCGCGATGGTCTTCGGCATGCCCCGGGCGCTGTTCCCGGAGCTCGCGCACACCGCCTACCCGGGCGTCGACGAGAACTTCGCGCTCGGCCTGCTCTACGCGGCGGTGCCGATCGGGGCGCTGCTGGGCGGCCTGCTCTCCGGCACCTTCTCCCACCTGCGGCGGCACGGCCTGATGGTGGCCGTCGCGGTCTGCGGCTGGGGTGTCGCGGTCATCGGCTTCGGGCTGAGCAGCTCGCTGTGGGTGGCGGTGTTCTTCCTCGCGCTGGCGGGCGTCGCCGACATGATGTCGATGGTGTTCCGGGGCGCGATCCTGCAGGCCGCCGCCACCGACGAGATGCGCGGGCGGATGCAGGGCGTGCAGACGGTCGTGGTCGCGGGCGGTCCGCGCCTGGCCGACCTCGCGCACGGCGTGGCCGCGCCGGTCGCCGGGGTCGCCCTCACCGTCTCCGGCGGCGGGGTGCTCGTGATCGTCGCCATGGTCGCGATGGCCCTGGCCGTCCCGGCCTTCCTCCGGTATCACGGCCCGCAGCGCTGACCTGGAACGATGCTCTAAGGTGGGCGGTCCCACCCCCGCCGTGAACGGACCGCCATGCACCTCACCCGCCGCAAGAAGATCATCATTTCGGTACTGGCGTGTCTGGTGCTCCTGCCCGCAGGCGTCGTGTTCGGGCTGAACCGCTACGTCAACGACACCGATGTGCCCCTGGTGGACAGCCTTCTCCCGGCAAACGAGCCCAAGCGGCTGCTGGCGATCTTCGCGCACCCCGACGACGAGATCACCGTCGCGGGCTCGCTGCGCGTCATGAGCGAGGAGCCCGGCGCCGACCTGACCCTGGCCTACCTAACCCGCGGCGAAGCCGCCAACGTGCCCAAGTCCTCGCCGCAGGACCTGGCCGCCCGGCGCACGGTCGAGGTCGACGACGCCCGCAAGGCGCTGGGGGTGGACCACCTCGAACTGTTCGACTACCCCGACAGCGGCCTGCCCGCCGCCGACCCGGCCGGGCCGAAGAAGGCGATCTCGGACCTGATCGACCGCTACCAGCCGACGGTCGTGGTCAGCTTCGACAACCGGGTCGGCTTCTACGGCCACCCCGATCACGAGCAGGTCGGCATCTGGGTCGACCAGGTCCTCGCCGAGCGGCGACACGAGGCGGGCTTCCCGGTGTGGCACTTCTACCAGGCCACCCTGCCCGAGTCGATGATCACGGTGGCGAAGAAGCTGTCGCCGACCTTCCGCGACATGTACCCCGGCGACCCGGCTCAGGGCCTGCCGGTGCCGACCGCGGCGATGGCGATCGACGGCGTCGCCGGCAGCAAGCGGGCCGCGCTGGACGCGCACGTCAGCCAGGTCGGCGTGCTCCAGGCCGTGCAGCCGGGCTACGACAAGCTGCCGTCCTGGATCTACTTCCGCATCCTCAGCCGGGAGTACTTCACCCAGGTCTTCTGACGCCGCTGCTCAGCGTCACAGATCGGACCGGTGGCACAAGTTCGGACCGGCGTCACAGGTCGGACGGGTCGGTGTTGGCGCCGCAGGCGAGCACGACGACCCGCTCCCCCGGCGCCGGCCGGTACGCCCCGCTGGTCAGCGCGGCCAGGGCCGCCGCCGCGCCGTGCTCCACCGCGATGCGGCGGTCGGCCCACAGCAGGCGGCGTGCCTCGATCAGCTCGTCGTCGGTCACCAGCACGCTGGCCACCCCGTTCGCCACCGCGACCTGGTACGCGATCTCTCCGACCCGGCGGGCGCCGAGCGAGTCGACGGCCGCCCCGGAGACCGGCACGTCCACCGGGCCGCCCGCGGCCAGCGCCGCGTGCAGGCTCGGCGCGTTCACCGGCTCGACCGCGACCACCCGGGCCCGGCCCGCCAGCGCGGTGGCGATACCGGCCATCAGGCCGCCCCCGCCGACGGCGACCAGCACGGTGTCGAAGCCCTCGGGCAGGTCGGCCAGCAGCTCCAGCCCGATCGTGCCCGCCCCGGCGACCATCTCGGGCTGGTCGTAGGCGTGGCAGTAGACGGCGCCCCGGTCGGCGGCGTGCTTGAGCGCCGCCTCGTGCGCCACCGCGTACTCGGCGCCCTGCTGCACCACCGTCGCGCCGAGCTGGCGCAGCCGCGCCACCTTCACCGGGGAGGAGGTCTGCGGCACGAAGACCGTCGCGGGTACGCCGCACCGGCTCGCCGCGTACGCGAAGGCCAGCCCCGCGTTGCCGCCCGACGCCCCGACCACGCCCACCTGCGGATCCAGCTCACCGGCGGCCTGCGCCGCGAGCACCCGGTTGAGCGCACCCCGCGCCTTGAACGTGCCGGTGTGCTGCATGTACTCGCACTTGAGCCAGCCCGCGCCGGACAGCCCGCCCGGCTCCACCACCGCCACCGGCGTACGCCGCACCAGCCCGGCCAGCCGCTCCGCGGCCGCCACGACGTCAGCATTCGTGATCACATGCACCGTCCCAGGGTCACCCCTCTGACGATAGTGCTCGCACAGCGGACGGCGGTGGATCGCGGTGGAGCGTGATCCAGATGGAAGCCACGCCGGGAGTCGAACCCGAGGTCATCCGTTTTGCAGACGGAGCGCTCCACCCGGAACGCCGCATGGCTGTGCGTGCGGACGAAGGGATTCGAACCCCCTCAGCCGAAGCACCCGGTTTACAGCCGGGTCCGACTCTCCATCGTCGGCGCGTCCGCGTGTACCTGTACGTCGGGATGGCCGGACTCGAACCGGCGACCTCTCGCCCCCCAGACGAGCGCGCTACCGACTGCGCCACATCCCGTTGCCGGGCACGGTCCGACCCCCGACCGACCGTGCCCGTCGTGCCCTGAGCAGGATTCGAACCTGCAACCCCCGGCTTCGTAGACCGGTGCGCTCTCCCGTTGCGCCATCAAGGCTCCTGATCGTGCGTGGACCTGACCGGACTCGAACCGGCCTCCTCCGCCCTGCCGAGGCGGTGCTCTTCCATATGAGCTACAGGCCCTCGGACCGGCCGCGGGTCCCCGTGGACCCCGCGGCCGATCTCAGCGCCGGGCCAGCGCCGCCCAGGACGGAGCCGCCGGGGTGACCCGCAGCGTCATCCGTGCCTCGACCGGCGTCCGGTCCCCCTTGCGCTGGTTGCAGCCGCCGCAGGCGGCCACCGTGTTGAGCCAGCTGTTGCGGCCGCCGCGCGAGCTCGGCAGCACGTGGTCGACGGTGCTCGCCGACCCGCCGCAGTACGCGCAGCGGTGCCCGTCGCGCACCAGCACGCCGCGGCGCGACCACGCCGGGCCGCCGCTGAACCGCCAGCGGGTCACCACGTAGCTGACCAGCCGGACCACGCGCGGCATCGGGTACACCCCGACCGCCTGGTCCGGCTCGGCCTCGTGCACCACGGCCACCTGCCGCCACAGCATCCGCAGTGCGTGGCGCAGGCTGACCCGGTGCAGCGGGCCGAGGTCGGCGTTGAGTACCAGTACCCCGTTCATCGGGTCACCTCCTGAATCGAGTCGTGATGTCGAATGGAGCGGTAGCCGGGAGTCGAACCCGGATCTCTGCCATGGCGAGGCAGTGCACTATCCGTTGTGCGACGACCGCCTGATTTCCTGGAAACTGCTGTATTACGTAGCCGATGCGGGACTCGAACCCGCTTTTCCGGGCTGAGAACCCGGGGGCCTACCCATAGCCGAATCGTCCTTGGCGCCGCCTTGCGCGGCGCATCACTCATTGCCATCCGCTGTGGAGTTGTCAAACGTCCGCGCCGCCGGTCTCCCGGAGCTGTCTGTGCAGGTGGTGCTGGGTGTGAAACAAGAAAGCCGCCCGCTCCCGAGATCCGGGTGCGGGCGGCTGAAGCCGCTTCGACGACGCTTCAACAGCGTCGCGCACCCCGATCCCGGCAGTCTTCACAGCCGGGTCGACCGGCGTATCGCACGGCGCCGGGCAGGACCGCATCACCACTGGGCGCGAGCCACAGCGGCGTGTTGTTCTGACGGCGGCACATGAGCGTTCTCCGGTCTGTTTCGGATGGTGTTCGTTCTTGGTGGGCATACCGTATGGGGCGGCCCGACATCGAGGCAACCTCATTTTCGATCCCGCCGTATACCGTTCCGGGCGCCCGGCGGCCCTGCCGCCCCTTCTTGACCAATTGCCTGATGGCCACCCTGTACGGCGGCACCTACGCTCGCCTTCGAACACTTTCGATCTTGACAGGCGACGTCCCGACCTCCGGTCGGCGGCCTGATCATCGGGGGAATCCCTTGCTTCCACGCAATCGCCGACGAGCGGTGTTCGCCACCGCACTCGTCACCAGCGCATACGCTGCGCTCGCCGGCTCCGGAGCGGCCCAGGCCGACTATCCGGGCGCCTCCGGTCTGCTGACCGGCGTCAGTTCGTACACCGTCGTCAGCGATCCGGTCATCCAGCCCTGGTTCTGCAAGCCGTCGGGCGAGTGCTTCCGGCCCGATCCCCAGAGCGTCTCCTGGTCGCCCGACGGCAGCCGGGCCGTGGTCACCCACTCGCTCGGCGGCCAGATCATGACCGTCCGCTACGACGACGAGAACGCCACCTGGATGGTCGCCGACACCCTCCGGCTGGATGGTGGCCTCGTCACCCAGCGCATCGATCCGACCTACGTCGGCAGCGGCGACAGGTTGATCTGGACCGAGTGGGACCCCAGCCCGACCGCCGTGCGCCGACTGATGATCAGTTCCGGCACGGGTGAGAGCAAACCCGTCCGGTTCTCCCCCAACGACGGCAACCACTACGAGGACGCCGACGGCGGAGCCTCCGGCAAGGTCGTCTTCGAGCGGGTGACCCCTGCGGGCGCCAGCAGCATCTGGCTCTGGGACGGCACCGACTTCTCGAAGATCACCGACGGCATGGATCCGTCCCTGTCGCCGGACGAGACGAAGGTCGCCTACATCTGCGGCGCCGAGGTGTGCACCGCGGACCTCGACGGCACCGACGTCCACCAGCTGACCACGGGCAGTCCCCAGTACGACCACGGCGACCACCCGACCTGGTCGCCCGACGGCACCACCATCGCCTACCGCTGGGCCAGCCCCAACTCCACGGACAACAACAAGGTCAGACTGCTGCCGGCGTCCGGCGGCGCCTGGACCGTGGCGGCGGGCGTCACCGGAAAGCCCGCCTGGCGACCGGTGCGCAAGGACAGCCTGGTCCGGCTCGCGGGTGTGGACCGGCTCCGCACGGCCGAGGCCGTGTCGCAGTCGTACTGGCGGACCGCGTCGAACGCCGCGGACAGGCGCCCGGCCGCGCGGTCCGTGGTGCTGTCCCGGTCGGACACCTTCGCCGACGCCCTGAGCGGCTCGGCGCTGGCGGCGGCCAAGCAGGGTCCGCTGCTGATGACCGCCACGACCGGTCTCAACGACAAGACCATCGCGGAGATCAAGCGGGTGCTCGGCGACGACACCACCGCCACGGTCTACCTGCTCGGCAGCACCGGCGCGCTGTCCGCGACGGTGGAGAACACGGTCAGGCAGCTCGGATACCAGGTCAAGCGCTTGGCGGGGGCGAACCGGTTCGCGACCTCGACCGCCATCGCGGACGAGATCGACCCGAACCCGGCGTACATCCTCGCCGCCACCGGCCTGAACTTCCCGGACGCCCTCTCCGCCGGTGCGGCGGCGGGCGGTCGCAACCGGCCCGGTTCCACCAAGCGCGCCGTCGTCGTGCTCACCAGCGACAGCACGCTGCCCGTCCAGACCAAGAACTACCTGGACGCGCACGGGTCGGCGCAGCTGTTCGCCATCGGCAGGCAGGCGGCGACCGCCGTCGCGCCGTACGAGAACCCCGCCGACGACAGCGACGGCTGGGAGATCTGGGGCGCCAGCCGCTACGAGACCGCCAGCGCCGTGGCCGACACGTTCGGCAACGGAACGCAGTTCGCGGGCCTGGCCACCGGCGTGAACTGGCCCGACGCCCTCGCGGGCGGGGCGCTGCTCGGGACCCTCGGCAGCCCGCTGCTGCTCACCCCGGGCACGGCGCTCCAGCTGGACCAGTTCGCGCGGGCCAAGCTGAGTGAGGAGAGCGCGTCGATCTCGACCGTCCTCGTGTTCGGCAGCGCCGGCGTCGTCAGCGACGCTATCGCCGGCCAGGCGGCCACCTGGATCAGCGGACCGGGCGGGTACGCCAACGGCACGGCGCCGTCGCTCGGTGCCGCCTCGGCGGTGGGACCGCTCGCCCCGCCCCGCCACGTTCCCCAGCCCTGATCGACCGACGAGAAGGCGCCGCACCCATCGGGTGCGGCGCCTTCTTCACAGCTCAGAAAAGACTCTAGGCTGCACCGCCGACTGGTTCACAGCCTTCGATACAGCCTAGTTGTTGCTGGTGGAGCCTAGGAGAATCGAACTCCTAACCCCCGCCTTGCAAAGGCGGTGCTCTGCCAATTGAGCTAAGGCCCCGGGGGACGGGTCAGAAGTCCCGTCGACTCTCAGCGGAGATCGGGGGCGGTCGTGGCCTCGTGCCACAGTTCCCGCTCGTCGCTGGCCGCCTTGAGCTTCTTGGCGACCAGTGCGATCGCGATGCCGACACCGGCGACGATCAGCAACTTCTTCCACATGGTGAGCACCTTACGCTCGGGAGTGGGGCTAGCTGGAATCGAACCAGCGACCTCAGAGTTATCAGCTCTGCGCTCTAACCGACTGAGCTATAGCCCCGTGCGCGACAACGAACCTTACCGCACTGTTCCGGCCTCTTCCAAACCGGTATCCCCTTCCGCGCGTCGCGCCTCCCCCCACCCCCACCCACCCCAACCCCAGCGGCCCGCCTCGCCAACCCTGGTGATCGCCGTTTGCGGTCACAACGTGCGCTCCAGCAGGCCAGATTGACCGGAACCGCCGATCATCACGCGGGCCGACCAGAGCGGAACCCTGGGCGGCGAAGGTGGCCGGAGACGGCAAAGATCGCGGGTTGCGGTCGTACCCGCGCCGAAGCGTGATACGACCGCGACCCGCGATCTGAGAGCTCGACCCACCCAGGCCAGGACGCCGGTGCCGGGCCACCGCGGCGGCGGCCCGGTAGCCGTCAGTCCCGCTCGGCCAGCGTGATCTCGATGCCGCCGACCAGGTCGGCGCAGACGTTGTAGATGAAGGCGGACAGGGTCGCCAGCGCGGTGAACAGCACCACGTTGATCGCGCCCAGAATGGCCGAGGTCCCGATCACGCCGCTGGCGCTGATGCGGAACGCACCGCCGCTGCCGTTGGACGTGAAGAGGTCGGCCAGGGTGCCGTTCAGCGAGTTGAACACACCCATGGCGTCCAGGGCCAGGTAGAGCACCGACGTCGCCACCACGATGACGACGAGCAGCACGAACGACACCGCGAAGGAGAACTTCATCACCGACCACGGGTCGATCCGCTTGATGCTCAGCCGGGCTCTGCGCGGCCCGCGCGAGGCGGACGCGCCGGCGCTGGAACGCGCGGCCCGCACCGCTTCGGTGACCCGAACGGCCCCGGCGCTGGCGCTGCTGACCACCGACCGCAGGGTCGACGAGCCGGCCGCGGCCCGGCCGGTCGCCGCACCCGGGCGCTCGGCACCGGTGGCGGGTTCGCCGTCCGGCACCGGCATGCCCGCCGGACGCGTGTACGTGGCAGCACCGCTGCTACCAGCCTGGTCCTGGGCCGGGGTCGGCTCGGACTGATCTGCGGGGACTGTCGCGCGGCCTACGGCCGCCCGGCCGGTCGCCGAAGCGGCCTCGCCGCCGTCCTTCTCGACCGGGTTCGCCGGAGCCCCCGCGGCACCCGACATCGCCTGTGTCTCCGTCATGCACTAGTCCTGTTCGTCCGGCTCATCGGCATTGCGGGCAATGGCGACGAGGGTTACGCCTTCTGGGAGGTCCATCAGCTTGACACCCATTGTGTTCCGATCGCGCGTCCGCCGCACGGGCTTCACCGGAGTTCGGATAACTCCGCCGTTGCTCGTGATAGCGAAGAGCTCGTCTTCCGGGCTGATAACGACCGCACCCACCAGTCCGCCACGGCGTTCGGTGATCTTTGCGGTCAGTACGCCCTTACCGCCCCGGCCCTGCACCGGGTACTCGTCGATCGGGGTGCGCTTGGCGTAGCCCCCGTTGGTGGCCACGAGGACATCCAACACGTCCATGCCGTCGCGTACCACCTCCATCGCGAGCAGTTCGTCGCCGTCGCCGAAGCGCATGCCGATGACGCCCGAGGTCGCCCGGCCCATCGGGCGCAGCGCCTCGTCGGTGGCGTTGAAGCGGATCGCCTGCGCCTGCTTGCTGACCAGGAGCAGATCGTCCTCCGCCGCGAGCAGGGCCGCGCCGACGAGCTCGTCGTCGTCGCGCAGGTTGATCGCGATGATGCCGCCGCTGCGGTTGGAGTCGAACTCCCCCAGCGCGGTCTTCTTGACCAGACCGTTCTTGGTGGCGAGCACGAGGTACGGCGCGACCTCGTAGTCGGCGATCTCGATCACCTGGGCGATCGACTCGTCCGGCTGGAAGGCGAGCAGGTTGGCCACGTGCTGGCCCTTGGCCACCCGGGAGGCCTCGGGGAACTCGTACGCCTTGGCGCGGTAGACGCGGCCCTTGTTCGTGAAGAACAGGATCCAGTCGTGCGTCGAGCAGACGAAGAAGTGGCTGACGATGTCGTCCTGCCGCAGCGTCGCCCCGGACACGCCCTTGCCGCCGCGCTTCTGCGAGCGATAGAGGTCAACCTTTGTCCGTTTGGCGTACCCGGTTCGGGTGATGGTGACGACGACGTCCTCGCGGGCGATGAGGTCCTCCATGGAGACCTCGCCGTCGAACGGGATGATCTTCGTCCGCCGCTCGTCGCCCCACTTGGCGACGATGTCGCCCAGCTCCTCGGAGATGATCCGGCGCTGGCGGTCCGGCCTGGCCAGGATGTCCTTGAGGTCGGCGATGTCGATCTCGATCCGGGCGAGCTCGTCGATGATCTTCTGACGCTCCAGTGCGGCCAGTCGGCGCAGCTGCATGTCGAGGATCGCGGTCGCCTGGATCTCGTCGACGTCGAGCAGCTGCATCAGGCCGGTCTTGGACTCCTCCGCGCTCGGCGCGCGGCGGATGAGGGCGATGACCTCGTCCAGCATGTCCAGCGCCTTGACCAGACCGCGCAGGATGTGGGCCCGCTCCTCGGCCTTGCGCAGGCGGTAAGCCGTCCGGCGCTGGATGACCTCGATCTGGTGCGTGACGTAGTGCAGCAGGAACTGGGCCAGGTTCAGCGTGCGCGGCACGCCGTCGACCAGGGCCAGCATGTTGGCGCCGAAGGTCTCCTGCAGCTGGGTGTGCTTGTAGAGGTTGTTCAGCACCACCTTGGCGACGGCGTCGCGCTTGAGCACGAGCACCAGCCGCATGCCGGTACGGCCCGAGGACTCGTCGCGGATGTCGGCGATGCCGGCGAGCTTGCCCTCCTTGACCAGGTCGGCGACGCGCTCGGCGAGGTTGTCCGGGTTGACCTGGTAGGGCAGCTCGGTGACGACCAGGCAGGCGCGGCCCTTCTTGTCCTCCTCGACCTCGACCACGGCCCGCATGCGGATCGAGCCGCGGCCGGTGCGGTAGGCCTCCTCGATCGCCGCGGTGCCCACGATCAGACCCCGGGTCGGGAAGTCCGGGCCCTTGACGATCCGGATGGCCTCGTCCAGGACGGTGGCCTCGTCGGCCTCCGGGTTCTCCAGGCACCACTGCACGGCCTGGGCGATCTCGCGCAGGTTGTGCGGCGGGATCTTGGTGGCCATACCGACGGCGATGCCCTCAGAACCGTTGACCAGCAGGTTCGGGAAGCGCGACGGCAGGATCGTCGGCTCCTGGTTGCGGCCGTCGTAGTTCGGGATGAACTCGACCGTGTCCTCGTCGATGTCGCGCAGCAGCTCCATCGCCAGCGGGAACAGGCGGCACTCGGTGTATCGCATGGCGGCCGCGGGGTCGTTGCCCGGCGAGCCGAAGTTGCCGTTGCCGTCGATCAGCGGGTAGCGCAGCGACCAGGGCTGGGCCATACGCACCAGCGAGTCGTAGATCGCGGTGTCGCCGTGCGGGTGGTAGTTGCCCATCACCTCGCCGACGACGCGGGCGCACTTGAAGTAGCCGCGGTCGGGGCGGAAGCCGCCGTCGTACATCGCGTAGAGGATCTTGCGGTGCACCGGCTTGAGGCCGTCGCGCACGTCCGGCAGGGCGCGGCCGACGATGACGCTCATCGCGTAGTCGAGGTACGACCGCTGCATCTCCACCTCGAGCCCGACGGGCTCGATACGGCCGTGCACGCCGAAGTCCTCTTCCGGCCGGAGGTCGGGAGTCTCGCTCACTGTCTAGAACTCTTTCCCACGTCTATAGCTGAGAAGCTGTGGATAACACTGTGGATCAGTGGCCGTTCTGTGGATAAACATGCTGTTTACCCACAGAACGGCAGTTCGCCTATCAGATGTCCAGACTGTGCTTTTCGTTCCTGGACTTAAATGTCCAGGAACCGGACATCCTTCGCGTTGCGCTGAATGAACGAACGGCGCGCTTCCACGTCCTCACCCATCAGCACGCTGAAGAGCTCGTCGGCGGTTGCCGCGTCGTCCAAGGTGACCTGGCGCAGGGTCCGGGTACCCGGGTTCATCGTGGTCTCCCACAGCTCCGGGTAGTTCATCTCGCCGAGACCCTTGAACCGCTGGATGTCGTCCGGCTTGGCGTTGGGCTTGGTCTCCTGACGCAGGCGGATCAGGCCGTCGCGCTCGCGGTCGGAGTACGCGTACTGCGCGTCGTCGCCCTTCTTGTTCCACTTGATCTTGAACAGCGGCGGCGAGGCGAGGTAGACGTGGCCCAGCTCGACCAGCGGACGCATGAACCGGAACAGCAGCGTGAGCAGCAGCGTCTGGATGTGCTGGCCGTCGACGTCCGCGTCGGCCATCAGCACGATCTTGTGGTACCGCAGCTTCTCGATGTCGAACTCGTCGTGGATGCCCGTGCCCAGCGCGGTGATCAGCGCCTGGACCTCGTTGTTCTTGAGGACCTTGTCGATCCGGGCCTTCTCGACGTTCAGGATCTTGCCGCGGATCGGCAGGATGGCCTGCACCCGCGGGTCGCGGCCCTGCTTGGCCGAGCCGCCGGCCGAGTCGCCCTCGACGATGAACAGCTCGCACATCTTCGGGTCGGTCGACTGGCAGTCGGCCAGCTTGCCCGGCATCGAGCCCGACTCCAGCAGCGACTTGCGCCGGGCCAGCTTGCGCGCCTGGGCGGCGGCGATGCGGGCACGGGCCGCCTGCGAGGCCTTGCCGATGATCATCTTGGCCTCGGCCGGGTTGCGCTCCAGCCAGTCCGCCAGCCACTCGTTGCAGATCTTCTGCACGAAGCTCTTGACCTCGGTGTTGCCGAGCTTGGTCTTCGTCTGGCCCTCGAACTGGGGGTTGCGCAGCTTCACCGAGACGATGGCGGCCAGACCCTCGCGGATGTCCTCGCCCGAGAGCTTCTCGTCGCTCTTGAGGATCTTCTTGTCCGCGCCGTACTTGTTGACGATGGTCGTCAGCGCCGCACGGAAGCCTTCCTCGTGCGTGCCGCCCTCGTGCGTGTTGATGGTGTTCGCGAACGTGTAGACGCTCTCACCGTACGACTCGTTCCACTGCATCGCGACCTCGAGCGCCATGCCGTCGCTCTCGGCCTCGAACTCGACCACCGACTTGTGGATGGGGCTCTTGGTGTTGTTGAGGTGCCGCACGAAGTCGGAGATGCCGCCCTTGTAGCAGAAGGTCACCTCACGGATCTCGACCTCCTCGTCACCGGCGCCGGCCAGCGCGCGCTCGTCGCGCAGCGCGATGGTCAGGCCGCGGTTGAGGAAGGCCATCTCCTGCACCCGGCGGTAGATGGTCTCGAAGTTGAACTCGACCGTCTCGAAGATCGTCGGGTCCGGGTAGAACGTGACGCTGGTGCCGGTCTTGGTGGTGGCCGCGCCCTGCACGAGCGGCTCGGGCTTGGTGTTGTTGTACCGCTGGGTCCAGACGTACCCGTCCTTGTTGATCTCCAGGTCGATCCGGGTGGACAGCGCGTTCACCACCGAGATGCCGACACCGTGGAGACCGCCGGAGACCGCGTACGCCTCGCCGTCGAACTTGCCGCCGGCGTGCAGGACCGTCAGCACGACCTCGACGGTCGGCCGCTTCTCCTTGGGGTGCATGTCGACCGGGATGCCGCGGCCGTTGTCCACCACGCGCACGCCGCCGTCAGCCGTCAGCGTGATGAGGATGGTGTCGCAGGCTCCCGCCAGCGCCTCGTCGACGGCGTTGTCGACCACCTCCCAGATCAGGTGGTGCAAGCCGCGCTCACCGGTCGAGCCGATGTACATGCCCGGGCGCTTGCGTACCGCCTCCAGGCCCTCCAGAACGGTGATCGACGATGCGTTGTAGTCGCTGTTCTGCTTCTGCGCTGCCACTCTCAATCCCTCCTCCGCCGCCATCAGACGGCGGGGACAACGTTCCGGCCTGCACGCCCCGCATTGACGGGCCGGGGTCGTCAGACCTGGTCATGAGCGTCAGGGGGCGTGCGTCGCACACCTGCCGGCCAGCGGCGGACGCGACGACCCACCCGGTGTCGCGCACGACGATCCACCCAGTGTTCCTACTCTGGCAGCGATCCTACTTGGTGGAGCCGACAATCGCCGCACGGAGGCACCCCAGTACGCCGTTTCGCGCCCCTCACGGCCACGTAGCCGCCCGAACGGCTCCGGTCGCAACTCCCCCCACGGCTGAGTGGGCATGCCCCCCGCCTCGACGGTCGGAGCGCCGATCCGCGACACCTGAGCGCCGTTCGGGCGAGAAGCACCGGTTCAGAGGGTCGCGCCGGGACCCCCGGATGCCGTAAGTTGCGCTCGCCCCCTGTGTTCGCCATGACCGGCAGAGCCGGGCGGGAAACCCCTACGCGCGAGAGGCTGAGATGGGGCTGGACAACGTCGCCGTGCAGTGGCCGCGCACCGGTCGGTTCTACGACCCGGTCGCACCCGCGGAATTCGTCGACTTCGCCGAGCTGGCCGAGCAGCCGACCACGGCCGCGCCCACCGCGGCGCTGGCGGGGCACATAGCCCGCACCGGCACGGTCCGCGCCACCGCGTACACCGAGGTGATCGACCTGCTGCTGGGCCTGAAGGGTGTGCTCTACGCCACAGAGGCGGCGGAGGAGGACGAGGACCCGGTCATCGATCCGGACGGCTGCGCCTGGATCGCCGGCGGCCTGGAGAAGTTCGTCGCCGGGCACACCCCGCACGGTGAGGCGGTGACCTTCGACAGCGTCGCCGCGGTGCTGCGGGCCGCCCTGGCCGACTCGCGCCTGCCCGAGCAGCAGCTTCGCTGGCTCGAACAGCGGCTCGACACCCTGCGCGAGGAGACCGACGGCGACCCGCAGTGGAGCTTCCCGCTGTCGGAGTTCGCGGTGCTGGCCCAGTTCTACCGCCGCTGCGCCGACCGCGGCTTCGCCGTCTACGCCGAGTCCTGATCCTCCTGCCGCTGTGCCGCCGGTCCACGCCGGCGGCGCAGCAGCAGCCAGGCCGTCAGCGCCACGATCAGGACACCGGCCCCGGTCGCCGTCAGCACGCCGTACGGCACGTCCGAGGCGAGCGGCACCTCCGGCGCCGGACCGAGCAGCTGGTTGCCCGCGCACAGATCCGTGTGCCCGTCCTGGCTGAAGACGAGGTACCGGTTCCCCTCGACGAAGTCGAAGCCGCAGCTGGGCCCCTCGACCGAGGTCCGGATCTCCACCTCGTCACCGGCTGTGCCCTTGGTCACCGACTCCACCTTGAGCCGGGCGACGAGTTCACCCGAGCCGTCGTTGAGCAACGGCCGGTCGACGTCCACGACGACACCCATGAAGGCCAGATCGGCCCACTCCAGCGACCGGGTCGCGTTCGGCTCCGCGCAGCTGCACGCGCACGCGGTGCTGGTCGGCCCCAGCACCAGGACCGTGGCCGTCGTCAGAAGGACGGCCAGACTCCCCCATAGTTTCCGCATGGCCTTCTGACCCCCGGCCCGGCTGCCGGGTTCCCGCTCAGCCGTAGGTGTCGCCCGGACCCGAGCCGCGGACGCGTTTGCGCCCGTGCGACCAGGACGGCGCGGCCGGGCCGTGGATGTGCAGCTTGGTGACGACGTTGTGCCCGACGACCCCGGCGACCCGGCCCAGGATCGTGCGCGCCAGCAGGCGCAGCTGGGTGGCCCAGGCCGTGGACTCGGCCTCGACGGTCAGCTCGCCGTTCTCCAGCTTCACCGGCCGGCTGTGCGCGGCGATGTCCGGGCCGACGACCTTCTCCCACTCGCCGAACACCGTCGCCTCGGCGGTCGGCCGCTGCCAGCCCCGCTGCTTCATCAGCCTGGCCAGCACGTCGCCCAGCTTGGCCGGGTCGCGCGGATCGGGTCCGGGGCCCGAGTAGCCGCGCGGGCGGTAGCGGCGGTTGGTGTCCGGCTGCGCGGTGGCCGCCTCGGCCCGCGCGGCGCGCTTCTTGAGCGCCGCGTCGAGCGCGGCCCGGGCCAGCTGCGGGCCCGCGGCCTCCGGCTTGTTCGGGGGTACGGACTCAGACACGCTCCACCTCCCCCAGCTCCACCCGGAATCGTGCCCCACGCAGCGTCGCGGGCACATCAGCCTCCACGGCACAGGTGACGATCACCTGGGCGGCGTCGCCGATCAGCGTGGCCAGCCGCTCCCGGCGGCCCGAGTCCAGCTCGGCGAAGACGTCGTCGAGCACCAGCACGGGCTCGATCCCGTCGGCGCGCAGCAGGCTGTACCCGGCCAGCCGCATCGCCAGCGCGTACGACCAGGACTCGCCGTGGCTGGCGTAGCCCTTCACCGGCAGGTCGCCCAGGCGCAGCACCAGGTCGTCGCGATGCGGCCCGGCCAGCGTGGTCCCCCGGGCGACCTCGTCCGAGCGCACCTCGGCCAGCGCCGCCAGCAGCGCCTCCGGGGTCGGCTCGGCCACGGACCCGCGGTACTCCGCCGCCGCCTTGCCCGTCCCCGCGCTCACCTGCTGGTAGGCGTCCTCCAGATACGGCGCGAGCTGCTCGACCAGGGCGAGCCGGGCCCGCAGCAGCTGGGCGCCGTGCTCGGCCAGGTGGGTGTCCCACACCTCCAGGGTGCTCAGGTCGCCGCCCTGCCGGGTCACCTTGCGCGTCAGGTACGCCGTGCGCAGCAGGGCGTTGCGCTGCTTGAGCACCCGCTCGTAGTCGGCCCGTACCGCGGCGAACCGGGGCTGCCGGGCCACCAGCAGGTCGTCGAGGTAGCGGCGGCGCTGCTCCGGGTCGCCCCGGACCAGGGAGAGATCCTCGGGGGCGAACAGCACCAGGCGCAGCGCGCCCAGGATGTCGCGCGGGCGGCGGGCCGGGGAGCGTCCCAGCCGGGCCCGGTTGGCCCGGCCGGGGATGATCTCCAGCTCGGCCAGCAGCTCGCGGCGGTCGTGCACGATCGCGCACCGGATCACACCGGTGCTCGCGCCGACCCGGACCAGCGGCGCGTCGGTGGAGACGCGGTGGCTGGACAGGGTCGCGATGTAGCCCAGCGCCTCGACGAGGTTGGTCTTGCCGACGCCGTTGGGGCCGATCAGCACGTTCGGTCCGGGCTCGAGGTCGACGCCCACCCGCGCGTACGAGCGGACGTCGACGAGTTCGAGCCTGCGGACGTACACGCCAGACTCAGCCGGCGGGCGTGGTGTCGGCGGCGTGCACGGCGTGCCCGCCGAACTGGTTGCGCAGCGCGGCGATCGCCTTCATCGCGGGCGAGTCGTCCTGGCGGGACTCGAACCGGGTGAACAGCGCCGCCGAGATCACGTGCAGCGGCACGGCGAGGCGGATCGCCTCCTCGACGGTCCAGCGGCCCTCGCCGGTGTCGTCGGCATAGCCCTTGATCTTGTCCAGGTGCGGGTCGGCCTCCAGCGCCGCGTCCATGAGGTCGAGCAGCCACGACTTGACCACGGTGCCCTCACGCCACGACTTGAACACGCCGGGCACGTTGGTGACGAGCTCGGACGCCTCCAGCAGCTCGTAGCCCTCGGCGTAGGCGTGCATCAGGCCGTACTCGATGCCGTTGTGCACCATCTTGGCGTAGTGGCCGGCGCCGACCGGGCCGGCGTGCACGAAGCCGAACTCGCCCGCGGGCTTGAGCGCCTCGAAGACCGGCATCAGCCGGGCGACGTGCTCCTCGGAGCCGCCGGCCATCAGGCCGTAGCCGTACTCCTTGCCCCAGACGCCGCCGGAGACGCCGACGTCGACGTACCCGATGTTCTTCGGCGCCAGGCGCTCGGCGCGCGGGCCGTCGGAGCTGAATCGCGAGTTGCCGCCGTCGATGATGATGTCGCCGGGGCTGAGCAGCCCCGCCAGCTCGTCGATCACCGGCTCGGTGACCGCGACGGGCACCATCACCCACACCGCGCGCGGCGCCTGAAGCTTCGCGACGAGGTCGGCGAGGCTCTCGGCGTCCGAGATCTGCGGGTTGTGGTCGTACCCGACGACGTCGTGACCGGCCTCGGTGAGGCGGTCACGCATGTTGCCGCCCATCCGGCCCAGTCCGACAAGTCCGAGCTGCATGTCTTCCCCCTTGGTGCGGTTGGTGCTGGTGCCTTGTGCTTCCCGCTGTGTCAGCGGCCAACCCGGATCGGCATGATCAGGTAACGGAAACCGGAAATGACCGCACCGTCGTCGCCGGCGGGGGTGATCACAGCGGGCTTGAACGGGTCGTTGAACGAGAACACCGCCGTCGGCGCGCCGAGCGCCGCCAGGCCCTCGATGAGGTACTGCGGGTTGAACGCGATCGTCATCGCCTCGCCGGTGAACGTGGCGTCCATCGCCTCGCTCGCCCGGGCCTCCTCGGTGCCGCCGGCCTCGACCACGAGACCATCCTCACTGAAGCTCAGGCGGACCGGAGTCGCTTTCTCCGCTACGAGCGACACGCGCTTGACGACCTCGACCAGCGAGGAGACGGCGACCCGGGCCTCGGAGGCGTAGCTGGGCGCGAACAGCGACCGCACCGGCGGGTACGACTGCCCGTCGAGCAGGCGGCTGGTGGTGCGCCGCGAGCCGCCGACCTTGGCGCTGCCCACGAAGCCGATCATGCCCTCACCGGCGCCGCCGCCGGCGAGCGCGATGGTCACGTCCCCGCCGGTCGGGCCGAGGGTCTTGGCCGTGTCGGCCAGGGTGCGCGCGGGCACCAAGGCGTTGACGTTGATGCTGTCGTCGTCCGGGGTCCAGGTGATCTCCCGGATGGCCAGCCGGTACCGGTCGGTGGCGAGCAGGGCCAGGGAGTCCCCGGTCAGCTCCAGCCGCACGCCGGTCATCATCGGCAGGGTCTCGTCGCGCCCGGCGGCGATGGCCACCTGGGCGACGGCGGAGGCGAACACCGCGGCGTCGACCCGGCCCGCGCTGGCGGGCAGCTCCGGCAGGGTCGGGTAGTCCTCGACCGGCATCGTCGGCAGGGTGAACCGCGCGCTGCCGCAGACCAGCTCCAGGTGCGCACCGACGGCGGCGATCTCGACCGGCTTGGCGGGCAGCGCCTTGGTGATCTCGGCGAGCAGGCGGCCGGAGACCAGGGTCGCACCGTCGGCGTCCGCCTGGACCTCGACGTCGACCTGGTTGGAGACCTCGTAGTCGAACCCGGAGACGTGCAGGCGGCCGTCGGCCACGCGCAGCATCACTCCGGCGAGCACCGGCACCGACGGGCGGCTGGGCAGGCTCTTGGCCGTCCACGCCACGGCGTCGGCGAGCGCATCACGCTCCACTCGGAACTTCATCTTCAGCCTCCATGGTCACGTTGATGCTGCCTTGCTGACCGGTAAAACCTTAGGTCCCTACGGGCGATCTCTTCTCGCCGACCCCTGTGCACATCGAGGCCGTACGGCATCCACACCTGCCCGCTCCCCGATGATTGTTTGTTTTCTCTCTTAGAGATAACTGACGTCTTCATCATCGGTGCTGTGGAAACTGTGGATTACCCCTGTATTCGCAGGTCAGAGCACCTGAGGGGGTGTGGAGGAGCGGTGGACAGCCGGTGGAAAACCGGCCGGTTTCTCCACAGGCGGCGACTCGTCCACCGGTTGTCCACCGGCGTCCACAGGTTATCCACCGTCAATCCCCAGGGTTTCTCCCCAAACTGTGGACACCGGGCCGACCCGTCCTCCACAGCGATATCCACCGATCATGGCCCGCTGTCCACGGATCATGGGCGTGCGTCCACACGGCGTCCACACCCTTTCCACAGCAAGATTTTTGGGTCGAGTTTCGTCCACATGCGTCCACAGGCCGTCCACAACAAATCCACCGGGTTATCCACGGGGTTTTCCACCGTCGCTGTGGACAACGAAGCAGTGGTTCGACACGTTTCGATGCCGCAGCGATCATCCCCAGGCTGTGTACAACCGGTGGGGAAACATCGTCGCCGAGGGGTGTGACACGGGGCCGCCCACAAGCCGGCGCCCCGCTCAGGCGGGTGCCTGAACGGGGCGCGGTGGAGAAGGAGGTGTCGTCAGTTCTGCTTGATGCGGTTGGTCAGCTCCGCGATCTGGTTGTACAGCGAGCGGCGCTCCGCCATCTGCTGCCGGATCTTGCGGTCGGCGTGCATGACCGTGGTGTGGTCGCGGCCGCCGAACGCCTGCCCGATCCGGGGCAGCGACAGGTCGGTCAGCTCGCGGCACAGGTACATGGCCACCTGACGGGCGTTGACCAGGACACGCGAGCGCGAGTGCCCGCGCAGGTCCTCCAGGCTCACACCGAAGTACTCCGACGTCGACAGCATGATCTGGTCGGCGGTGATCTCCGGTGCCGCGTCGTCGGGGATGAAGTCGCGCAGCACCTCCTCGGCGATGGACAGCTTCACCTGCTCCCGGCTGAGGTTGGCGTACGCGGTGACCCGGATCAGCGCGCCCTCGAGCTCGCGGATCGAGTTCGACACCCGCGACGCGATGAACTCCAGCACGTCGGCCGGGGCGTGCAGCCGCTCCTGCGCCGCCTTCTTCTGCAGGATCGCGATGCGCGTCTCCAGGTCCGGCGGCTGGATGTCGGCCAGCAGACCCCACTCGAAGCGCGTGCGCAGCCGGTCCTCCAGCGTCGACAGCGCCTTGGGCGAGCGGTCGGAGGTGATCACGATCTGCTTGTTGGCGTTGTGCAGGGTGTTGAAGGTGTGGAAGAACTCCTCCTGCGTCCGGTCCCGCTTCTCCAGGAACTGGATGTCGTCGATCAGGAGGATGTCGACGTCCCGGTAGCGCCGCTGGAAGGCGCTGGCCTTGTCGTCGCGGATCGAGTTGATGAAGTCGTTGGTGAACTCCTCGGTCGACACGTACCGGACGCTGCGGGCGTGGCCGAGCTCCTGGGCGTAGTGGCCGATGGCGTGCAGAAGGTGGGTCTTGCCCAGCCCGGACCCGCCGTAGATGAACAGCGGGTTGTAGGCCTTGGCCGGCGACTCGGCCACGGCCACCGAGGCGGCGTGGGCGAAGCGGTTCGAGGCGCCGATGACGAAGGTCTCGAACCGGTACTTCGGGTTGAGCTTGTTGCCGCCCGACTCCCACTGCGAGCCCGGCGTCGCGCCGGGGCGCCGCTCGTCGCGCATGGCGCCGAGGCCGCTGGAGCGCGGGTCGACCGGGCCGGTGCCGCGGCCGGGACCGGAGTCCGGCGGGCCGTCGCGGTCGGGCACGCGCATCGGCGCGGTGCGCACGGGCGCCGGGTCGGGATGGCGCGGCATCGGTACGCCGAACAGCGCGTCCTCGCCGTCTGCGGGCGGCGCGACGACCTGGTGCTCGACCGGTGCGGCCGGGAACGGCGCGGGCGGAGTGAACGGAGTGACCGCTGGGGCCGACGGGTACTCGGGTGCCGAGGCCGCCGGGGGGCGGCCACCGGACTCGTCGGGCGGCCGGATCTTCACGGCGACCTGGACCGGGCGGCCCATGATGCGCGACAGCGTGTCGGTGATCGCGGTGCGCAGCTTGTTCTCGATGACCTCGCGGATGAAGGCGTCCGGGACGCTCAGCAGGACGAGGTCGTCCACCACGGCGAGGGCCTGGGTCAGGCGCAGGTACGCCCGGTGCTGCGCCGAGACGATCTCGTCAGCGAGCTCGTCGGTGGCGGCCAGCCACACGGCGTTGAGGTCGCTCACCTGTCAGCCTCGTTCATGCGCTCGACCCTTCGGTTGCGGTGTGCGTCTGGTCCAGTCCGGGGCGCCGGTGCCGTCGGCACCGCCATACCGCTTCGAGCAATGACGAGGTCGTCACGGTCCGTGGTTTTCCCCTGGGTTATCCCCCGAATCCACGGGGTTCTCCACAGGTTATCCACAGGCTGTGTGTCGATCGGTATCCGGGATCCGGCCACGTCAGGCGTCCGCGCGTACCGCTACGGCACATGGCGGACGGCCCATCGTGCCGAACGAGCCACCATATTGCCCGGTATTGCGGAGCCTGCCACATTTAACGGCTGGTCTCCCCGGTCGGGCACCTCGGCACGCTAACAGGGTTATCCACAGGCGTCCACTCGTTGTCCACAGCTTCACTCTCGGTGAGTGTTGATAACGACACCCTGAGTTGCGATGAAGGGCGCGCCGTTGACACGATGAGTGAGCTGCGAAGAGTTCTTGGTGGACATAGACGGTGCGTGTACCCTGGAGCGGTTGCTCCATCACCCTCTGCTAGGGTGTCGGTTGCGGCGTCTGCCCCCGGCCAGAGCAGCATCGAGAAGTCTTCCCGATGCCCAAGCGGCCGGGTGCTCAACCCGCGAATAGCTAGTACTTCCCCGCGCCGAAACGTGCGGGGCGATCCCCAGGAGACCTGACGTGAGCAAGCGCACGTACCAGCCGAACAACCGTCGGCGCGCGAAGACCCACGGCTTCCGGCTGCGTATGCGGACCCGTGCCGGCCGCGCGGTGCTGTCCTCGCGCCGGGCCAAGGGCCGCGCCCAGCTGGCGGTCTAGAGCCCTCCGGGCCTGACGCCATGCTGCCAGCGGCGCACCGGTTGAGGCGGAGCAGTGACTTCGCCACCGCCGTGCGCGCGGGCCGCCGGGCAGGCCGTGGCGCCGTCGTGGTGCACCTGATGGTGCCCGCCGGTGCCGAAGCACAGAACACGGCGTGGTCGGAGCGGGAAACCGCTCCCGACCACGCCGTTGTCGTGCCCGGGGAGGCCGTCGGGGCACCGGCGCTGGCCGGCTTCGTCGTCTCCAAGGCTGTGGGTAAGGCCGTGACCCGCAATACGGTCAAGCGACGGCTGCGGCACCTGGTCGCCGAGCGGCTGGACCGGCTGCCCGCCGGGTCGCTGCTGGTGGTGCGCGCGCTGCCCCAGGCGGCGGCCGCGCCGTACGCCCAACTCGGTCGCGACCTCGACGCCGCACTCGCCGCGGTCGCCCGCGGCCGTGCGGACAAGGGTCCGCGGCCCGCTGCGACGGGAAACAGGCCATGAGCCCCACCGAGGTCCCGCGACCTACGACACTGCCCGGTCGCGTGCTGGCACTCCCCATCATCGCGTACCGTCGTTGGGTGAGTCCGGGCCTGCCGGCCCGCTGTCGGTTCTACCCGTCCTGCAGCGCATACGCGCTGGAGGCGATAGCACGCCACGGCGCGCTGCGGGGGTTCTGGCTGGGGGTCCGGCGGATCGGCCGCTGCCATCCCTTTCACCCGGGCGGATACGACCCAGTGCCACCCGCACGCGAAACCCGCCGCAGTACTGATGTGACTGGAGCAACACCCTCATGATGGGACTGATCTACTCGGTCATCTCCTGGCTCTTGTTGGCCTGGCACAGCGTGTGGGACAAGGTCCTGCCGGGAGTGAACTTCCTCAACACCAACTGGGACTGGATCCTCGCGATCATCTTCCTGGTGCTGACGGTCCGCGCCGTCCTGTTCCCGCTGTTCGTCAAGCAGATCCGCTCGCAGCGGGCCATGCAGGCGCTCCAGCCGCAGCTCAAGGCGCTGCAGGAGAAGCACAAGGGTGACAAGGAGACGCTCCAGCGCGAGATGATGGAGCTGTACCGGCGCGAGAAGGCCAACCCGCTGATGGGCTGCCTCCCGCTGGTGCTGCAGATGCCGGTCTTCATCGGCGTCTTCCACATCCTCAAGCGCCTGGGCACCGGCACCAGCGACAAGTCGCTGTACGGCTGGACTGTGGCTCAGTTCGACAGCGGCGCTGCGGCGAAGCTCTTCGGCGTCTCCATCGGCGCCACCTTCCGCCAGGGCGGCACGGCCGCGATCCTCTGCGGCATCCTGGGCGTGGTCATGATCGCGACCACCTACATGACCAGCCGCCAGATGATCCTCAAGACCGGCTGGTCCGAGGACCCGACGCAGCGGACCATGCAGAAGCTGATGCTGTACGGCATCCCGGCGACTCTGATCATCTCCGCCGTCGCGTTCCCCCTCGGTCTGATCATCTACTGGACCACGACCAACCTGTTCTCGCTCGGCCAGCAGATGTGGGTGCTGAAGAAGTACCCGCCGCCGAAGATGGGCGGCAAGGCGGAGCCGAAGGCGCCGGTGGACCCCGAGGTGGCCAAGGCGCTCGCGCCGAAGGTCGGCGCCAAGCCGACCAACAACCCGAAGCGCAAGTCGGTGAAGAAGAACGTCGGCTGAGGCCGGCCCGCCACCCCCACGCAGACCTGCCCGTGACCGGCGCGCCTCGGCGCGCCGGGCGCGGGATTTGATGGATCGAATACCACGGAGAAGAACGTGACGGACCAGACTGAGCTGGACGACGTGGCAGTCGAGCGCCTTGGAACTGCCGAGGACGGCGTGGCGGAGGAGATCGACGACGTCGCCGACGCCGTCGCCGAGAGCGACGACGAAGAAGACGACGAGGACGAAGACGGCGACGAGGACGAAGACGGCGACGAGGACGAAGACGGCGACGAGGACGAAGACGGCGACGACGAGGACGAGGACGGCGAGGAGACGGCGGCCGCGCCCAAGCGCAAGGCAGCCACTGACGCCGACCTCTTCCGGCAGAGCGAGATCGCCGCGGACTACATCGAGGGTCTGCTCGACATCCTGGACGCCGACGGCGACATCGACGAGCTGGTCTCGGCCGGCCGCCCGGTCGTCGAGGTGGTCGGCAGCAAGCTGCAGTCGCTGGTCGGCCCGCGCGGGGCGACGCTGGAGGCGCTGCAGGAGCTGACCCGCCTGGCCATCTTCAAGCAGACCGGCGAGCCGAGCCGCCTGCTGCTCGACGTCGGCGGCTACCGCGACCAGCGGCGCAAGGAGCTCGGCGCGCTGGCCAAAAACGCGGTGGAGAAGGTCAAGCAGCACGGCGAGGCCGTGAAGCTGGAGCCGATGTCGGCCTTCGAGCGCAAGTGCGTGCACGACGTGGTGAACGCGTCGGCGGGCGTGCAGAGCGAGTCGGAGGGCGTGGAGCCCAACCGCCGGATCGTGGTCCGTCCCGCGTGAGTTCCGACGACTTCACGGAGCCGGTCATCCCCGCTGGGGTGGCCGGCTCCTCTCTCTCCCCCGAGCTGCTGCCCGCCGCCGAAGCCCTGTTCGGGCCGCGGCTGCCGCTGGCGTCCCGCTACGTCGAGCTGCTGGCCACCGACGGGGTGGTCCGCGGTCTCATCGGACCGCGTGAGGCCCCCCGGCTGTGGGACCGCCACCTGCTGAACTGTGCCGCGGTGGCGGAACTCATTTCTCCGTCCGCCACGGTCGTCGACGTGGGTTCCGGCGCCGGGTTGCCGGGTATCGTGCTCGCAGTGGCTAGACCGGATATTTCCGTCATTCTGGTCGAGACACTGGCACGTCGGACATCTTTCCTGGAAGAGGCTGTCTCCGAGCTCGGCCTGGCCGAGCAGGTCACCGTCGTACGCGGGCGGGCCGAGGAGCAGGTAGGCCTGATCAGCGCGGACGTGGTCACCGCCCGCGCCGTCGCGCCACTGGACCGCCTGGCCGGATGGTGCCTGCCGCTCGCCGCGATCGGCGGCCGGCTGCTGGCGCTCAAGGGTGCCTCGGCCGCCGAGGAGATCGCGGAGCACGGTGCGGCCGTGGCCGGGCTCGGCGGCGGGACACCGGTCATCCACCAGTGCGGGGTGGGCGTGATCGACCCGGCGACGACCGTCGTGGAGATCGTCCGGGAACGAGAGGTCGTGCCGAAGGCAGCCAGGCCGTCCAAGCGGACGAGCCGCGGAGGGCGCCGGCGCTAGCTCGACGCCGCCGGACACCTCCACTCACGGGAGGGGTGCAGGGTGGCGAAGCAGCGAGCGGGCAGATCGGGTATGCCGGTACGGGTACCGCTGCCCTCACCGCTCTCCGTCGCCCTGTCCCATCCCCTTCCCGGGGTGCTCACCCGCTCCCTCCCCTACGCCCTGCGTCGGGCCGTCGCCGCGCACGGCGTGGGCTGCACGTCGTGGACGCCTGGTTTCTTCGTCTATGTCCGCCCGCTCGGCGCTTCGCTGCCCGCCCGAGTGGACGACCGCGGTAGCGTCCGCCGCCCGACCGCCGTAGGCTGGCCGCGCGTCGATAATGTGGATCCGACTGTCGCAGGTGCGGATGCACCGCCGGCAGAGACGCCAGCGCGCGCCGGACCGGCCGGCGCAGCCATCCGATCCGATGCGGGCAGGGATGACACGGTGCAGGAATACGGCATGAGCCTCCCCCGGGGCTCCTACGGCGTTGTTTCACGTGAAACATCAACCCCGGCGCAACGCGGCGCCACCGACCGGGTGGTCGGTGCGCGGCCGACCGCCGCGAACGTCTACATGTCGAGCACGGCGACCCCGGGCCCGACTTCCGGCGGTTCGGTCGGACCTGACGCGACAGGCTTCCGGGCCACGGCATCCGTGCCACCGCCCGGCGGCGTACCCCCGGCGGAGTTCTCCTCCGCCCCGCATGGCGCGACCGGCTACGTGCCGGCGCCCGCGCCCCCGGCGACCAAGCCGGCACCATCCCCGCGCCCTCAGCCCAGTTCCACGCATGTCGCGGCTGAGGATCAGAACGGCACCGCGTACGGTGCTTCTGACGTGAACGCGACACCTGGCGAATCGGAGGACCCACCGTTGGCAATGGAAGCGATGCGCGCCGTGCAGATCCTGAACCCGAGCGGCGAGGTGACAATGCCTCGGCCGACCCGGCAGCGCGTCATGTGCGTCGCGAACCAGAAGGGTGGCGTCGGCAAGACCACCACCACCGTGAACCTCGCGGTGGCGCTGGCACTGCACGGCAACCGAGTGCTCGTCGTCGACCTCGACCCGCAGGGCAACGCCTCGACCGGACTCAACGTCCCGCACCACGCGGGCGTGCCCGACGTATACGACTGTCTGATCGACCAGGTTCCGATGGAGGAGGTGGCGCAGGCGGTCGAGGGCATCCCGAACCTGTACTGCGTACCCGCGACCATCGACCTCGCCGGCGCGGAGATCGAGCTCGTCTCGGTCGTCGCCCGCGAGTCCCGGCTGGGTCGGGCGATCCAGTCGTTCCCGATGGAGTTCGACTACGTCTTCATCGACTGCCCGCCCTCGCTCGGCCTGCTCACGGTCAACGCGCTGTGCGCCGCGCAGGAGGTGCTGATCCCGATCCAGTGCGAGTACTACGCGCTGGAGGGTCTGAACCAGCTCCTGAACAACATCAACCTGGTGAAGGCCCACCTCAACCCGGCGCTGGACGTCTCCACCATCCTGCTGACCATGTACGACCGCCGCACCCGGCTGGCCGACGCCGTCGAGCAGGACGTCCGCAACCACTTCGGTGAGAAGGTGCTCACCTCGGTGATCCCCCGCAACGTGCGGGTTTCCGAGGCGCCCAGCTACGGGCAGTCGGTCATGACTTATGATCCCGGTTCGCGCGGAGCGACCAGTTACTTCGAGGCCGCGCAGGAGATCGCCGAGCGCGGCGCGAAGATCGGAGTCGTGGCATGACCGAGTGGACCGACATGGAAGGCGAGGTGCGGGCATGACCTCCCCCGGCCGAGCCAAGGGAGGGCTGGGACGCGGTCTCGGCGCCCTCATCCCCACCACCCCGGCGGCTGCGCCGACCCCGGTCGTGGCCCCCCCTGCCGCCCCGGTCTCCGCTCCCCCGGCCGCGGCGCCCGCACAGGCTGCTCCGGTCGAGGTGGCGCCGGCTCCGGTAGTGGCGGCTCCGATCGTGCCGGCTCAGCCGGTCGGCCTGGAGCTCGCACCGGTTCCCGGTGCCCGCTTCGCCGAGATCCCGGTCGGCTCGATCGTGCCGAACCCGAAGCAGCCCCGGCAGATCTTCGACGACGAGATGCTCGACGAGCTGAAGATCTCCATCCAGGAGGTCGGCTTCCTGCAGCCGATCGTGGTGCGCGAGATCGGGTCCGACAAGTACGAGCTCGTGATGGGCGAGCGTCGCTGGCGGGCGGCGCAGGCGGTCGGCAAGGACATGATCCCGGCGATCATCCGGGACACCCGCGACGACGCGATGCTGCGCGACGCGCTGCTGGAGAACATCCACCGGGCGCAGCTGAACCCGCTGGAAGAGGCTGCGGCGTACCAGCAGCTGCTGGAGGAGTTCGGCGCCACCCACGACGAGCTCGCCAGGAAGATCGGCCGTAGCCGCCCGCAGATCTCCAACACGATCCGACTGCTGAACCTGCCGCCGCAGGTGCAGAAGCGGGTGGCCGCGGGCGTGCTGTCGGCCGGGCACGCCCGAGCGCTGCTCAGCCTCGACCAGGCGGAGGCCCAGGAGGAACTGGCCGGCCGGATCGTGCGCGAAGGCCTCTCGGTGCGCGCCACCGAGGAGCTGGTCACGCTCGCGAACCTGGAGGACGACAGCAAGCAGCCTGCGGCCAAGCGGCGGGCCAAGCCGCACGCCCCGGCGCTGACGGACCTGGCCGACCGCCTGTCGGACCGCTTCGACACCCGGGTGAAGGTCGACATCGGCCGCAGCAAGGGCAAGATCACCATAGAGTTCGCGACGGTAGACGACCTCGAACGCATAGTCGGCATCATCGGCGTCGAGAAGTAATCGATTAAGTCAACAAAGCGGGCTGCCCTTCGCGGGGCAGCCCGCTTTGCTTTTACCCGGTGCTGCCGGCGGTGGACCGGACACGGTGACCGGCCACCGTGTCATCGCAGGCTGAGCCGGACCAGCGAACCGAGCGCGCCTCCGCCAGCTCCGGATACCGCAGGTGTGCCGTCCGCCTACGGCCGAACTGGGCGATGCTGTCGGCTCGAGGGCGACCAGGGGGCCGCCTACGGCGGCACCGACGCCCACCGCTGCGGTTCTGACCCGGTGACCGGTTGCACCAACCTCGGGCGATCCCTGGCTCACCGTTTGGCCCCGGGTGAGGGCCATGCCGTGAGACCCATTGGCAGAAGCACCATCCGCGGTGAGGAAGCAGGCCCTGCCAGCCGTTCGACCGAGGAGTCAGACCGCGTTCAGAGCCCGACGGATCTTGGTGGGTCAGGCCCGGCTCATGAGCCGCATCGGCCAGTACGGCGGACTAGCCGGGCTTCGCCAGGTGGCCCAGGCTGACGGCGGGCAACTCGTCAGCGCTGGCGGTATCTGGTCTGGCCATGCTGCTGGGCCGGGTCGGCTTCGAGTCGGTCAGCCAGCCGTACGGGACAATTCCATGATCCAGTTCGTCTGCCAGTTGCGCCCCTCGTCGAACGAGAACGCCTGCTGCCATCGGGCAGTATCCGGGCCGCCGGTCGTCCACTCTCACCGCGTGCCCGCCGAGCACGTCGTCGCATTCGAAGACCCCTCGGCCCTCGTGCCAGGTGCCTCGACCGGTGGGTCGAGGTGACCGGGTCGGCGGCTGGACGCCCACCAGATCCGCCACTTCTGCACCTCGGGATCAAACTGCCGGAGGGTGAACCCCTCGAACGGTTCCTCGTCGGGTGGTGCGTCGGTCCAGATCCGGTCAATGTGGCCGAGCCCGCCGAGGATCGGTTCGGCATGCGCCGTCACCTCGAACTCGATCCACTCGGTGCAGGCGGGGTCGGCGACATTGCGGGAGCTTGCGATTGTGTACCCGCCACCGTCCGAAGATGAAGTCGAAGTCGTTGCGTCCGTCGTTCATGGCGATCTCCTGAACAGTGAGGTCGGGCTGCGTCGCCGTGATCCTCCTGGAGGCCACCGACAAATCAGGGCCGCGTTGGGGCGTGGGCGAGCGGGTCGCTGCCAGACGGGCGCGTTCGGCGCCGCCTGAGGGGGGCGAATTGTGCTGGCGGCACCGACAGGTTTGTGGCGCCTGTGACCTGAAGGGGTCGGATGGGAGTAGTGCCCGACAGGCGGTGGGTAGGTGTGGTCGTCCAGACCAGGGCGGCGCGGCTGTCCGGTCTAGGCGCCGACCAGTTGGCGTGGTCCGTGCTCCGGCCGAACTGACGGAGGTGGGGTCCACTCGAATCCGTCGGCGACGTTGGTGGGGATTGCCGGCGGCCGGTGGAGCCGAGTGGTTGCTGGATGCCGGTGCCCATCCGCGCTGGACGGGCGAACACATGGCGTCCGAGGGCTTGTGCCTCCGGGGAGTTGGTCGAACACTCCGGTGCCGGGGTGCCGGGGTGCCGGGGTGCCGGGGTGCCGGGGTGCCGGGGTGCCGGGGTGCCGGGGTGCCGGGGTGCCGGGGTGCCGGGGTGCCGGGGTGCCGGGGTGCCGGGGTGCCGGGGTGCCGGGGTGCCGGGGTGCCGGGGTGCCGGGGTGCCGGGGTGCCGGGGTGCCGGGGTGCCGGGGTGCCGGGGTGCCGGGGTGCCGGGGTGCCGGGGTGCCGGGGTGCCGGGGTGCCGGGGTGCCGGGGTGCCGGGGTGCCGGGGTGCCGGGGTGCCGGGGTGCCGGGATCCATGTTTCACGTGAAACATGGATGCGGGTTTCGGGCTTTCCCTCCCCCGCTACTCGGCTCTGCCGAGGTGCCTCTGGCAAAGATGGCCAGGTTCCCGATTTGCAAGCAGGGATGCCAGCTGACAACACTGCCCGGTGCCCGGTGCCCGGTGCCCGGTGCCCGGTGCCCGGTGCCCGGTGCCCGGTGCCCGGTGCCCGGTGCCCGGTGCCCGGTGCCCGGTGCCCGGTGCCCGGTGCCCGGTGCCCGGTGCCCGGTGCCCGGTGCCCGGTGCCCGGTGCCCGGTGCCCGGTGCCCGGTGCCCGGTGCCCGGTGCCCGGTGCCCGGTGCCCGGTGCCCGGTGCCCGGTGCCCGGTGCCCGGTGCCCGGTGCCCGGTGCCCGGTGCCCGGTGCCCGGTGCCCGGTGCCCGGTGCCCGGTGCCCGGTGCCCGGTGCCCGGTGCCCGGTGCCCGGTGCCCGGTGCCCGGTGCCCGGTGCCCGGTGCCCGGTGCCCGGTGCCCGGTGCCCGGTGCCCGGTGCCCGGTGCCCGGTGCCCGGTGCCCGGTGCCCGGTGCCCGGTGCCCGGTGCCCGGTGCCCGGTGCCCGGTGCCCGGTGCCCGGTGCCCGGTGCGTTTCACGTGAAACCAAAAGATCCAGTTGTGGGGGTGGGAGTCGTATGCGCCAGCTGGGCCCCTGGTCGCGCAGTGGAGGTGTCCGCTGGTCTAAACGGGTGGCTCAGGTGGCTGTGGGATCTGGCGGGGCACGGCGGGCACGAAGGCTCCGGGCGAGGCTCGGCACGGCATAGGTGGGTCAGGAAGAGTCCTCGGCCGTGACGACAAAGGTCGTGCCGCTTCCCGGGCCAGATCGCAAGCCCCTATGGTCCCGCTACGTCAGGCCGTATGTGGTCGCCCGACTCAACACGGGTGTGGTCAGCAGTCTGCTGGGTGACAAGCTGGTCTGCTGTGGCGTCCTGATGCGTCAGAACGGCCTTGCGTCGGGAAGCACCCCTCTTGCCCGAGGAGCTCACTGCGCCTCTCCCCTGCCAGGTCCGTACAGGGGCTGGGCTTAGTGGCTGAGAGACCGGGCACTCGTGCTCGTCCGGAGGGTAGGCGGTGATGTCGTCACCGTCCGGCTGCTCAAGCAGGAGTCGAGTGTCGGCCCAAGGGCTATTCGCCAGGATCGTCTACCGGGCTGCGGGACGGCGTCCGAGAGCCGCCCTCATACGTCGGTTATGGCGCCCCCGCCTGATGGGTTGCGGCGAGGGTAGGGTGGTCATGCGTCGCCGGTAGGCCCAGATCCGTCTGGACTCAGGAGTCGCCATCGTTAGACGGCGGGCCAGCTGTTCGGTCATGCGCACTCGGGCCTGACGTGACTCTCGCTCGGTGCGGTGCAGGGGGCGCCTGTTCGTCACCACCGATGAGGGTAGTTCCGGTGGTCGCGCTCTTGCCAGGCCGGCGAGAGGCTCATCCCAGCATGTTGAGGGCGAAGTATCGCGGGGGCTGTGCCATCCGGGCGGCCTGCGCCACCTGTACGCCGTCACCATGGCTCCGCCAGCCGCCAGCCGCCAGCCGCCAGCCGCCAGCCGCCAGCTCATTGGCGCAGAGGCGAAGATTCGGATGGTGAGGGCTCGCGGTAGGGCAGGGTCGGTGCCGCCTTGTGTTCGGAACGAGGCGCAGTTCTTGGCTGCCCGCGGCTCCAGTTTTGCAAGGTCGAGTACCGGCTTAGCCACGTAGCCCAGCGCGATATCGACAAGGTGTGGCCACAGGGCCACCCGACCGAACGGGATTGCCACACGCCACCGTCGGCCCGTCCGATAACGGAGTGCCGAACGGTGTGATGCGTCCCGACCCAGTCGGCACTCTCTTGCGGCCGTCGAACCGCACCACCTGAGACAGGCGAGATTTGAGCGAGGCCACGCGGAAGGAGCTCGCCACTCGACCCCTGGTCGACTGGTGAGCGGCCGAACGCCACGATGTTCGGGCCGATGACAGACCAGCCCACGCCGAGCAGTGCCTGCCAAGCTGCGGCCTACGCACCTCCTCCACTCCCCTCCCGTCTGCTTACCCGCAATGTTTCACGTGAAACACAGCGGTCGCCGAGGCGGCGAAACGGGACTGGGACCAAGGCTCTGGCGGCAGCGCACTAGCGGTCTGCGCCGGCTCGGCGGCGGACTTGGTCGCTGTGGCGATGTACGGAAGAGCGCCTGCCCCTATCGCCTTCCCACCCCACGCACGAGGAGGAGCACAACGCGTTTGGGAACTCGCGGCTTCACGGGACGCCCTCCCCGACATGCCCGCGACGCGTGCGCCTTGACCGAGTCGGGAGACTCAGTGGAGAAGCACAACAGTAGGTAGAAGTGAGGCCAGGGCCCCGCGTCTCGGTGCGGTGATCTGGTCTTGGTCCCCGACACCTCTGTCATGCGCCAGCGAAGCTTCTATACGGGCGGGCCGCTGACGCGCGCTGTCGACGGCCGACGAAACACCGAGCCAGTTGGCGGCTTCGGGGGCACACCTCGCGTAACGACCACGCAGCCTCGCTGCCGAGGCGAAGTCCGGGACGACGACCAGTGCACAAAAACCGCGTGCTCGTCGAGAGGGCCGCGGAGGTATCGCACTCCCACTGCCTCTGCCGCAAGGTGCCGACCCGCCGGCGAGCTACCTGCCTACGCCATCACGCAGTCCAGTCATGCCGCACTTCCTGTCCTCACCTTGGGCAGCGGGTTGCCTCCACCCGAACAGTGGCAGCCACTGCCCACGTCGACCTCGACCCGGCGCCGTAGCCAGCCACCGAACGACGGGCGAGGTTGTCTGTCGAGTGTGACCTAGCGACCGCGCGACTGCGGTTGCGGTACATCAGGAGCGTGCGTGTTCCGGCGTGTGCTTGAGCCAGCGATCGCGCAGGATTGTCGCGAACGCACCGCGGCTGTCCCGGCACCCTGTCACGCGCCGGTCCCCATCGTCGGGCCCGCCCTGACCGACCGCACCGGAATCGCCGCCCGTGACGGCGACGGCGCCGACCACCATGAGGTGGTGCTCGCTGCGGCCGTCGCTTCCTGGCCACCGAGCAGCCCTGCTGACAGGCCGACGAGCTCCCTACGTGCTTGATGGGAAGCCGGCAGCAGATTGTCGGCTGGCGACGTGCTGGCCGAGCGATACGCCTGGAGGAGCACATCAACAACGACAGCGCCGGGCCCAGGTGCGGCGCGGCGTGGACGTCGTGCTCCGGCGCCCGGTCTAACAGGCCGGGCGCGTGCACTGGTGTGAGGGCTCGCGCCGCATTACTGCGGCGAATCAAGCGGCCCACTACCGCCCCCCACACGACTTTTCTCCAAGTCGTCAGTTACGGACCATGGCGGTCGCGCCCTCGCCGCCTTGCACGACTACACGGCCAGCAGATAGTGCAAGACCCGGCTCCATTGCGGCAGACACTGCCGAGCCAACCCAGGGAGCGTCAGCCCTAGCTTGAGGTCCGGCTCCCTTCGGGGCAGCCGTTTGCGTAGCGTCCTCGCGGCTGGACGTGCTCCGCCAAGAGACAGGGACATCACGACTCGTCAGTTGAGCCTGCTGGCTCCGACGTCCTGGCTGTCCCGCTTCGCATCTCGCCCTTCCGTCGAACGGCTCCGCGTGCCTCATACGCCTGTCGGCCAGAACGGAGCATGACGGAGTGGCATCCGCTCGCTCTTCTGGTCAGGGACGGATTCGTCTCTCACTGTGTCCAGCTGTCACGGTCGTACCACCTCAGCCGTGGTCGAACCAAGTCTGTGCGACGTGCAGCCAGGCACGGCAGAACACTGCGGATGAGGCCATCGCCGTCGCTTCATACTCGCCGAGGTCGCTCGTCCGCATCTTCACCGACAACCTCCCCGGGTATTGCCATGGCGAAGTCTGACGGTGCCGACGTCAGCCCTCGGGCGGCAGCGGCGGTAGTTCTGGTTGCCTCAACCGCCGTAGAGCTGTCCGAAGAGCGAGGGTCGTGTGCACGGTCTCTAGATCCGACCCGACGTGTATCCACGATGCTCCGAGAGGATCACGATGTTTCACGTGAAACACAGCGATCGCGCGAGCAAGTCTTGGACTTCGCGGCGGCGGTTGCCCGACAACGCGCTGAGGCATCAGCACGCGGGTGGCGTTCAGTACACGCGGCGAGTCCGATACGCGCGGGTGTCATCCTGCGCCCCTGATTCCTCACCATCGACTTCTGGCGCAGACGTGCGTCGTATACCCGGACGGGGTGACGAACCAACGCGGCGCTTCGGAACTGTTCGGCATCAACGACGTCGTGCTCTGCGGACGGCTAGCCAGAAGCCCATCGCATCGTTCGAGCCAAGACCTTTTCCTGGTCAGCCCGCGATGGTGAATCCCAAATGCCCCCGGTCGAGAACCACGTAACTTCCGTGCCGCCCATGCGTTACCAGCGGGCAGCGGGCAGCGGGCAGCGGGCAGCGGGCAGCGGGCAGCGGGCAGCGGGCAGCGGGCAGCGGGCAGCGGGCAGCGGGCAGCGGGCAGCGGGCAGCGGGCAGCCTGTCGGCCGATATCCTGCACCACTCACGGCCCTCCGATCGCAAACGTCAGCGCGGCGGCTCGCGGTGCACCGGTCGGCGGCTGTAGTCGGATCCGGGTTGTAAACCGGTGACTGATACCGACCCCACGGCGAACCCGGCTGCTCATAGTTCAAGTCGGGTCGGTTCGAACAGGCAACCCGCCGGCCCGGCCCGCGTCGGAAGCCGGCGCGTCAAGAATCGGCTGCGAGTCTCGAACCTCCTGCCGCGTTGGGCCAGCAACCCGGCGTACTCGATGGGCTTGAGCCTCGCTCGCCACCGCCACCGAGGCCCGGAACACGGCCGGGTCGCGCCAGTAGCGCCAACGCCGATTCTCAGCAGCAACATCACTTCTCGGACCGCCAGATACACTGGCCCGCTCGTCTGGTGTACTCGTGCGGCCTGTGCCGAGGAGAAGAAGACGACTCGGGCGTACGGCTGGTCGGGGCAAGGTAGGAGCTCGGCAGCATCGCCCGGCCGCAGCTGGATGAGAGCTGCCGGACAAGGGCTGGTCCCAGCACCGGCGGCCGACCTGTTGGCAGGACGAACAGTCCGGTCGGCTTGCGCACCTGGAAGGTGCAGACCCGGCACTTGATCGCGCCGCAGGACACAGGCAGCCCGACTGGCTCGCGACCGGCAACGCGGGACCTCCGCAAGGTCTGATACTCCGCCAGCCAACCTCAGAGCTCGCGGTTCCAGACTCGTCAGGATCAAGCCGCAGCCGCACCATAGGCGGAAGCCACGCGCCAGCATCGCGGCAGAGGTTGATCAGCCTCGGCGATGTCCGTCCTTCAGCGCCTCAGCCACAGGCCACTCCTCAGGCGGCGGCCAATCGAGACGCTGCTCGACATCAACCAACCGTCCCGCGATGGTCCGGGCACAACCTCAGCCGATCCAGCCTCAGCCGGCTTGGCTCCGAGGGCTTCGGCCGTAGCCCGCTCCCCCGTTCCGGGCGCCAGCGCTCTTCGACCCCATCTCCGAGCCCCGATCTCCTCGGCCCGATCCGTTAGTGGCGATCCCCTCGCGACGGCCTGTCCACCATCAGACCACCCCGCATGCCGACCTTCTTGCCAACCTCGGACCGTAGCCCTGACCCCAGGACACGGGTCTGGGGCACTGGCCTGAAGGTGTAGTTGATCTTCGTCTACGGGCTGAGGCCTCAACGGCTAAGCGGCCTTCGCCCCCTACCCGCGGCTGTCCACAGCTTTCTCCAGCCAGATGCTCACGAAGCGCAAATAACGCGAATCGGACTATCCCCAGCTCAGAGCCGGTACCTGTGATCCACAACCTGCCCAAAGTTGTCCACAGCTCGCCCGTGACCCTTTCCACAACCGGGCTTCAGTTATCCACAGCCCCCGTTTCACGTGAAACCAGCACCCGTTCTCGCCCCGTTGAGCGTCGTTTCGGCGTGATGAGCACGCGAAATCACGGTTCCGCGGGTCGGCGCCCAGGTCCGTGGCGAGGGTCACGATCCGTGGTTCCACAGCCCTGAAGGCGACTGTCCACACAGTTATCCACAACCGGCTGTGGAGAGTGGTTTCACGTGAAACCACATGTCCACAACTCTCGGGCCAGGGGGAGACAGGACCGCCTGGCTGGGCTAGATTCTGCAGGTGGCCGATACCCCCATGCCCCTTCCCGGCTTCACTGCGTGGCCCTCGTTCCCTTTCGAGGGTGATATCAAGGTCAAGCAGCTTGACCCGCCGGTGGACACCGAGCCCACCCGCAAGGGTGAAGACTCTGCCGACTGCACGGCCTGCGCTGCGCCGGATGATGCGTACATCTGGGTGAACGAGCGCTGGCGGGTGCGGACCATGGACCGCCCTACGGGGCTGCCCATGGTGCTCATGCTTGAGCCGCGTTCACACCTCGATCTGGGCGACCTGCCCAACCTTCTCGCCGCCGAGCTCGGTGTGATGACGGTGCGGCTGGAGCGGGCGATGCGATCGCTCGACAACGTCGCCCGCGTCCACGTGTACCGGTGGGGTGACGGTGCGGCCCATCTGCACGTGTGGTTCATGGCTCGCCCAACGGGCCAGCTCCAGTTGCGCGGCACGTTCCTGCCGCTGTGGGACGACATCCTGCCGCCCATCCCTGAGGTCCAGTGGAAGGAGAGCCTGGCGCATGTCGCCGCCTGGCTCGCCGAGTTCGGGGGCACTCCACTGGCTCAGCCGCCGCGCATCGACTGGCAGGCGCCGGCCAAGCTCGGCGAGGCGTGAGCAAGGGATCTCAAGACAACAAAAGCGGAGCGGGTGTGGTTTCACGTGAAACCACACCCGCTCCGCTTTTGTTCGGCACGGGCACGGAGAGCCGGCTCCGGCGTTGCGCTGCTACCAGGGCAGCGGGCCGTCGTCCTGGAGGAAGGCGCCGGTGGGCGGCGAGTCCTGGGTGGCCACCGCCACCGCGATGCGGGCGCCCTCCTCGCGGGTACGAGTTCCGGAGTTGTTGTTCAGGTCGGTGGCCGTGAAGCCGGGGTTGACGGCGTTGACGGAGATGCCGCTGTCCCGAAGCTCCTTGGCGTAGCAGGCGGTCGCCATGTTCAGCGCGCTCTTGGAGGAGGCGTACGCCAGGAAGGCCAGCTTGTAGTACGGCGACTCCGGGTCCATGGCCAGGGAGATCGAGCCGAGGTCGCTCGACATGTTGATGATCCGGGCGTCGTCGGCCCGCCGCAGCAGCGGCAGCATCGCGTTGGTGACGGCAACGACCCCGAACAGGTTCGTCTCGTACACCTCGCGCAGCGTCGCCACGGTGGCCTCGCTCGGCAGCGCCGTCCCGTCGTAGCGGGCGATGCCGGCGTTGTTGACGAGCACATCCAGGCGGCCGTATTCGGCGTCGATCCGAGCGGCAGCCGCGGCGATCGACTCCGGGTCGGTCACGTCCAGCTGAACGAAATCCGCCCGGTGTCCTTCCGTGCGCAAGGCGGCCGCGGCGGCCGTGCCGCGTTCCGCGGAGCGGGCGGCCACCAGGACGGTGAAGCCGTGGGCGGCCAGGCCGCGGGCGATCTCGTACCCGATTCCCTTGTTGGCTCCGGTGATCAGTGCAGTCTTGGTCATGTCCCCATCCTGCGGCGGTTGCGGGCCGTCAGGGAGGCCACCGTCGATGGTGGTACCGGTGGTACCTCCCCTGGTGAGCGGCGACAGGGCAGGCTGAGCGTATGGAAAGAGAAGCGCTGGCGGAGTTCCTCCGCAACCGCAGGGCTCGACTGGGCCCGGCCGAGGTGGGCCTGCCTGTCGGCGGCCCGCGCCGTACGCCCGGTCTGCGGCGGCAGGAGGTCGCGCAGCTGGCCGGCATCTCGATCGAGTACTACATCCGCCTGGAGCAGGCGCGCGGGCCGCATCCGTCCCGGCAGGTGCTCGCGGCACTCGGCCGGGCCCTGATGCTGAACGCGGACGAGCGGTCCCACCTGTTCCGTCTGGCGGGCGAACTGCCGCAGCAGACCGACGGTCCCCCACGCGACGTGCCCGCAGGCATCCTGCATCTGCTGACCGCACTGACCGAGGTGCCCGCGTACGTCCTGGACGCCAAGTACGACGTGCTGGCGTGGAACGGGCTCGCGGGCCGCCTGCTGACCGGTGGCCCGATCGTCGACCTGGCGGCGGTCCCGCCCCGGCAGCGCAACGTCGTGCGCTGGATCTTCGAGTCGCCGGATCTGCCCCGCCGCCTGGCCGACGAGGACGCCGCCCGGTTCATCCGTTCCGCGGTCGCGGACCTGCGGGCGGCGCGGGTCCGCTACCCCGGCGACCGCGGGATCCGGGAGCTGGTGGATGAGCTGCTGCGGACCAGTCCCGAGTTCGGTGAGATCTGGGCGGAGCACGGCGTGGACACCCACCGGAACATGGTCAAGCGGATGGACCATCCGGTGCTGGGCCCGCTGGAGTTCGAGTGCCAGGTGCTGCTCGTGCCGGACCGGGATCAGCGCCTCGTGGTGTACGCCCCCGCGCCGGGTTCAGCCTCGGCACAGGTGCTGCGCCAGCTCGCCAGTGCCAGCGGACGTTGAGAAGGGCACCTTCCACCGCGTAAAGCGATGAGAAGGTGCCCTTCTTTACCCCGCAGGGGTCAGCGGTGGGCGGCGCGGCGGACGAGGGTGGCGAGGACCTCGCCGAGGTCGAGGCCGCCGGCCTGGACGGCCATCGGGAGCAGGGACGTCTCGGTCATGCCCGGGGCCACGTTGACCTCCAGGACGGTGCAGTCGCCGTCCGGGGTGACGATGAGGTCGACGCGGGACAGGTCGCGCAGGCCCAGGGCGCTGTGGGCGGCCAGCGCGGTCTTGACCACGTGAGCGGTGACGTCGGCTTCGAGCCGGGCAGGGGTGTGCCAGGTGGTGAGCCCGGCGGTGTAGCGGGCGGCGTAGTCGTACACGCCGTTGCTGGGGACGATCTCGACCGGGGGCAGCGCGAACGGGCCCTCGCCGAGGTCGAGCACCGAGACGGCGACGTCGACGCCCGCGACGTAGCGCTCGACGAGCGCGGTCTGGTGGTACGCGAAGCAGCCGACCATCGCGGCCGGCAGGGCCGACGCGTCGGTGACCACCGCGGCGCCCAGGCCGGAGCCGCCCTGGGCGGGCTTGACCATCAGCGGCAGGCCGAGGCGGTCGACGATGCGCTCCAGCACGGCGACCGCGCCCAGCTCGGAGAACCGGTCGTGCGGCAGGGCCACCCAGTCCGGGGTGGGGATGCCGGATTCGCTGAGCACCGCCTTGGCCGACGGCTTGTCCCAGGCGAGCCGGGAGGAGCGGGCGTCGCAGCCGACGTACGGCACGCCGCAGAGGTCGAGCACACCGCGCAGTGAGCCGTCCTCGCCGGTGGAGCCGTGCAGCGCGATGAAGACGGCGTCCGGCGGGTCGGCCTTGAGCATGGGCAGCAGCATCACGTCGGCGTCGGCGAGTTCCGCCTCGACCCCGGCGGCGCGCAGCGCGTCGAGGACGCGGGCACCGGAGCGCAGCGACACGTCCCGCTCATACGAAAGCCCGCCCGCGAGGACCAGGCAGCGCAGGTCGGTCTCGGTCGCGGGCGGGGCAGAGTTCGCGGTCACAGGTTCAGATCATGCCAAGTCGGGCCCGGGGGCGTGCGCGCCGGGCCGCTCCGGGCCGACGGCGCAGTCCAGCGGGCCGGTGCCGGCGAAGACCGCGCGCAGCGCGAGCTCCTGCTCGACCACGCCCGCCAGGCGCCGCACGCCCTCGCGGATGCGCTCGGGGGCCGGGAACGAGAAGTTGAGCCGCAGGTGCTGGCGGCCGGTGCCGTCGGCGTAGAAGCCGGTGCCGGGCACGTACGCCACGCGGGCGGCGATGGCCCGGGGCACCATGGCCTTGGAGTCCAAGCCCTCGGGCAGGGTCGCCCACACGAACAGGCCGCCCGCGGGGCGGGTCCAGGTGGTGCCCTCCGGCATCAGGTCGGCCAGCGCGGACAGCATGGCGTCGCGGCGCTCGGCGTAGATCTGCTGGTACGTCTTGAGCTGCTGGCGCCAGGGCATCGTGGACAGGTAGGTGCTGACCACGGACTGGGCGAAGTTGCTGGGGCACAGGATGTTCGCCTCGGTGGTGATCACCAGCTTGTCCCGGACCGCGTGCGGGGCCAGGATCCAGCCGACCCGCAGGCCAGGCGCGAACGTCTTGGAGAAGGTGCTCAGGTAGAAGACCCCGTCGCGGCGGCGGGCGCGCAGCGGTCGCGGCGCCTCGCCCTCGAACCCGAGTCGGCCGTACGGGTCGTCCTCGATGACCAGCAGCCCGGCCCGCTCGCAGATGTCGAGCACCTGCTCGCGGCGCTCCTCCGACAGGGTGACACCGGCCGGGTTCTGGTACGTCGGGATGGTGTACAGGAACTTGACCCGCCGCCCGAGCTTGCGCTGCTCCTCGATGGCGGTCTCCAACGCGGCCGGGATGAGCCCGTCGTGGTCCATCGGCACGTGCACGACCTGCGCCTGTGCGGCCTGGAACACACCCAGCGCCCCGACGTAGGTCGGGCCCTCGGCGAGGACGACGTCGCCCGGGTCGAGGAAGAGCCGGGCGATGAGGTCGAGGGCCTGCTGGCCGCCGATGGTGACGACCACGTCCTCCGGGGAGGCGCCGACCGAGGCGTCGATGCCGACGTCGGCCATCAGGGCGCAGATCTGCTCGCGCAGCTCCGGCATGCCCTGGCCGAGCCCGTACTGCAGGGCGGTGGCGCCCGAACGGGCGACGAGCTCGCCGATTACCTCGCCGACGGCGTCGAGCGGCAGGGCGGAGATGTATGGCATGCCGCCGGCCAGTGACACGACCTCGGGTCGGTTGGCCACGGCGAAGAGAGCTCGGATCTCCGATGCGGTCATCCCCGAGATGCGCTGTGCGTATCGGTCGGTGTAGTCGTCGAGCGTGGTGCCCGTCTCCGCCACGATCCCTCCCCAGTGCCGTGGAACGCCGGGAAGATCCGTGTTCCGCAGAGTCAGTCATCAAATCGTACGCTGGGTAAAGTCGCTCTTGAACCGACATTCGGTCGAATCCAACCGACGGGATAGGGTGCAGTCGGGCAGAAGTCGGGCGTAAAGTCTATGAGTTGGGCCCGTTCGCGGGTCCGCTCGTGTCGGCATGCGGCCACGCCGCTCTCGGAGCAGGAGCTGTTCATGTCACGCAGAGTGGTCAACCTGACACTCGACACTCTTGAGGACCTGCCCAAGAGCTGTCGCAGCTGCGTGTTCTGGGAGCTCGATCCGGTCGCGGCCGAGCGTGCCTGCGCTGCGGGCGACCCGGGGCTGGAGAAGGAGGCGTGGGTCTCGCAGACCCTGCTGGAGTGGGGCTCCTGCGGCAAGATCGCCTATGTCGACGGCATGCCCGCCGCCTTCGTCCTCTACGCCCCGCCGATGTACGTCCCGCGCGGCAACGCCTTCCCCACCTCGCCGGTCTCCCCCGACGCGGTCCAGCTGATGACCGCGCACGTGGTCGCGGCGTTCGCCGGGGGCGGCCTGGGCCGGGTGCTGATCCAGTCGGTCGCCCGCGACCTGACCAAGCGCGGGGTGAAGGCGATCGAGGCGTTCGGCGACGCCAAGTTCGGCGAGCACGACGCCGAGGCGCACCAGCAGAACAGCTGCCTGGCCCCGGCCGACTTCTTCCTGGCGGTGGGCTTCAAGACGGTGCGGCCGCACCCGCGCTACCCGCGGCTGCGGATGGACCTGCGCACGGCCCTGTCCTGGAAGTCCGACGTCGAGTACGCGTTGGAGAAGCTGCTCGGCTCGATGAGCCCCGAGCTGCTGCGCCCCGGCGTCCGTCCGGCCGTGCGGGGCACCACCAACTAGCGCGGCAGCCGCTGCCGCATCGTCAGCTCCGCCCGGTCGGCGGCGGCCAGCCCCGCGTCCCAGCCCTCGCGGTTGCTCACGGTCGCGCTGCGCCCGGTGCGCTCGGGGAACAGCGCCTCGAACGCCGCGTCGACGGCCTCGGCCCGTGCGGCCAGCAGTGGCACCAGGTCGGTTCCGGCCACCACCTCGGCGTCGACCTGCTCGGTCGCCTGGGTCAGCCGCTCGCCGACGCGCTGCGCGTACGCGGTGAGGAACGAGTGCCGGAACGAGCGGGTGTTGTTGCGGCCGTACCGGTCGGCCCTCGGGCCGGTGCCGGTCATCGCGCGGGTCGCCTGGACCAGCAGCGAGGTGAACAGCAGCTCCACCGCCTCCAGGTCGGCCTCGAACCCGACGACCGTGCTCAGGCCCCACTCCTTCATGAACACGGCGTGGCAGCGGTTGGCCTCGGCGACAGCCTGCAACAGCAGGCACTTCGGCAGCTCGTACGGGTTGTCGACCGGGATGCGCAGCACTGCCGGCCCGTCCGTGCCGCCCTCGGCGGCCGCCAACCGGGCGGCGTCGATGCTGTGCCGCGCCATCAGTTCCTGCGCCTTGGCGGTGAACGCCTCGGCCTCCTCCTCGAACGTGGTCGACTCGGCCTTGGCCAGCAGCGCCCGGATGCGGTCGAGCTGGCGCTCCTGCCCGTCACCCGGGCGTGCCTGGCGCGGGACCCGGCGCGGCGGGGCGGCGCCCGGTGCCGGGACGACCAGCTCCAGCTGGGGCAGGCGCAGGAACAGCTCCACGAGCATGGCGACGTAGTCAACTAGCTCGCCGCGATCGAGCCGATGCGTGGTGACGAACTCGCGGGCATAGGCGAAGTCGTCGCTCCACCAGGCGACGGCGTTCAGCTCGTCGAGCTGGGCCTGCCAGCGCGGATCGACCTGTTCGGCGGTGAAGGCTCTGCTCAGGCCGGCCGCCGCGTCGGTGACGATCAGGGCGGCGGTGGCGTCGAAGGTGCGCCGCACCGCGCGGACGAGTTCGGCCGGCTGCCAGTTGGCGTTCCAGGCCCGCTGGACACCCTTCTCCAACAGCACCAGCATGGCGACGTCGACAGCCTGCTCGCCGAGCGAGGAGGTGAGGATCTGGCCGCGGACCAGGCGGTAGCGGCGCTCGTCGCCATTGCGCAGGCAGAGCACGGCCTCGTGGAACATGCGCTCCGCGTAGTCCACCGGCGAGGGGCCGGAGTCGGTCACTTGCTCAGTTCTCCCAGGGCCAGGCGGAGCTGGCTGACGTCGATGGTGCCGGTCTTCACGTCGATCTCGGCCGGGTAGTACATGCGCTGCACGGCGGCGACGATCGCCTCGACCACGCGCTCGCGGAACATCGGGTCGGTGAGCTGCGCGCGGTCCTTCGGCGAGGTCAGGTAGCCGACGTCGACGCGTACCGCGGGCATGCGGGTGTAGCGCAGCAGCTCCCACGTCTTGGCGTGGGTGTGGCAGTTGCGCAGGCCGGTGCGGGCCACGATCTCGCGCTGCACCAGCCCGGCCAGCCGCTCCCCCATCGTCGAGGTGACGCCGTCCCCGGTGCCGTAGTGGTACGTCGCGACGCCGTCGGCCTCCGGGTTGTGGTGGCCGTCGATGTGCAGCGAGATCAGCAGGTCGGCGGCGAGGTCGTTGGCCAGCTGCGCCCGGTCGGCGTCGCTGGGCGCCTCGATCGGCAGCGGGCCCCGGGTCAGGTGCACCCGCATCCCGGCGGCGGCCAGGCGGCCCTCCAGCCGGGTGGCCAGGTCGTACGCGAGGTCGGCCTCGGTCCAGCGCAGGGGCCCGTCGGGGACGACCACGCCCGGGTCGGAGCCGCCGTGGCCGGGGTCGATCACGATCTGGCGGCCGACCAGGCTCGGTCCGGAGGCGCGGAACAGCGACTCCTCGCGCAGCTTCAGCGGCGAGCCGCCGGTCACCTTGCGCCCCAGCCGGCGCAGCATGTGCAGGGTCTGCGGGCCGCAGGAGCCGTCGGGCACTAGGCCCATCTCACGCTGGAACGCCGACAGCGCCTTGGCGGTGCGCGCCCCGTACGTGCCATCGGTGCGCCCGGCGTCGTAGCCCATCTCCAGCAGCCGCTCCTGCAACTGGCGCACGTCGTCGCCGCGCAGCGGGTTGGAGACGCTGTAATACAGCGTGCGGGCGCCCAGCGTCCATCTCGCGGCGTCCAGCGCCCGCCAGGTCTCCGCGCCGACCTCGCCGTCGACGGACAGCCCACGGCTCTGCTGGAAGGCCCGGACGGCCCGCTCGGTCGCCTCGTTGAAATGGTCGGCCTCGGCCGAGTCGGGGGCGGGCGGCATCAGGCCGAGCGTGACCAGGATCTGCCGGATCTCGGTGACGGCAGGGCCCCGCTCACCGCGCTTGATCGCTCGCACAGGCGGACCTCCAGAGAAACCTCACAAATGCCACCGGAGCCTATCGTGCCGCTCGGGCTGGCAGTGACGAGCGCCACGGTTACAGCTGTGCCGGGGCTCCGTAACAGGCCGAGGCCCCGAGCGTAAGCCCGGGGCCTCGGAAAACAGTGTCAGAGAGCGGACTCGATCAGGCGGACGATGTCGCCCTTCGGGCGGGCGCCCGCGACCGACTGCACCGGCTGACCACCCTTGAACAGGGTGAGCGTCGGGACCGACATGACCCGGTAGGCCCGTGCGGTCTCCGGGTTGGCGTCGATGTCGAGCTTGACGATGGTGACCTGGTCCTTCATCTCGCTGGCGATCTCCTCCAGCACCGGGGCGACCTTGCGGCACGGGCCGCACCATTCAGCCCAGAAGTCCACCAGGACCGGCTTGTCGGACTGCAGCACGTCGGCGACGAACGAGGCGTCGGTGACCGCCTTGGATCCCATCTCGCGTCTCTCCTATCTCAGATCTCTACTTGAAGCCTGTCTCAGGGGGCCAGACAGCGCTCTCCGGCCCGTCGCGCACTAGTGCGCAAGGAACCGCTCAGCGTCCAGGGCCGCGGTGCAGCCGGTGCCGGAGGCGGTGATGGCCTGGCGGTAGGTGTGGTCGACCAGGTCGCCCGCGGCGAAGACGCCGGGGATGCTGGTACGGGTGCTCGGCGCGTCGACCTTCACGTAGCCCTCGTCGTCCAGGTCGACCTGGCCGACGAACATCTGGCTGCGCGGGTCGTGGCCGATGGCGACGAAGACGCCGCTGACGGGCAGCTCGCGGGACTCGCCGGTGATCACGTTGTGCACGCGTACGCCGGAGACCTTGCCGTCGGCGCCGAGGATCTCGTCGATCACGGTGTTCCACTCGACCGAGATCTTCTCGTTCGACAGCGCGCGCTCGGCCATGATCTTGCTGGCGCGGAACTCGTCGCGGCGGTGGATGATCGTCACGTGCTCGGCGAAGCGGGTGAGGAACGTGGCTTCCTCCATCGCCGAGTCGCCGCCGCCGGCCACCACGATGCGCTGGCCGCGGAAGAAGAAGCCGTCGCAGGTCGCGCAGGACGACACGCCGTGGCCGAGCAGCTCCTGCTCGCCGGGCACGCCCAGCGGGCGCCAGGCCGAACCGGTGGCCAGGATGACGGCGCGCGCCCGGTACTCCGTGTCGCCGACCCACACGCTCTTGATCTCGCCGGACAGCTCCACCCGGGTCGCGTTGTCGGTGATGAACTCGGTGCCGAAGCGCTCGGCCTGCTTGCGCATCTGGTCCATCAGCTCGGGACCCATGATGCCGTCGGGGAAGCCGGGGAAGTTCTCGATCTCAGTGGTCGTCATCAGCGCGCCACCGGACTCGACGCCCTCGATGAGCAGGGGCTTGAGGCTGGCGCGCGCGGCGTATACGGCGGCGGTGTAACCGGCCGGACCCGAGCCGACGATGATCAGGTTTCGGACGTTCTCCACGAAACGCGCTCCCTAGCGATCGATTCGCCGTGCTGACGCAGGCTGAAACGCCATCGTACGGAGCGCGCATTCCTTTACCACCCCAGCGGTGGGTCAGCTCACTGTGTCTAGTCTGCCGCGACCCGGAACAGCTCGTCAGAGCCGTTCACGCCGCACTGCGGACCGGCCACCACGACCCAGCGCCCGGTGGTGGTCGCCATCGTGATGACCAGTGCGGGCCGCCCCTCGAACCGGGCGAAGTCGACCAGTTCCACCGTGCCGGGCAGCGTGGCGGACACCGCGCTGAGGCAGCCCCCGAGCGCCGGTTGCGACTCGGCCAGCTGACGCAGCTCCGGCGGCGTGTTCTGGGACATCCAGCTCGACGCGTCCCCGGGCGTGGACTTCGTCTCGGGCGTGCTGAGCGTCGTCATCGGCGGCGTCTGCATGCCGTTGCGCAGGTCGTCGGTCACCGTGTAGCGGTTGTAGTCCGTGCCGCTGGACAGCCGCCGATACAGCGCCGAGGAAAGCTCGGCGCTGGCCGGCATCTCGGCCCCGCTGTCGGCGGCGCTGCCGGCACCGCCGAGCTGCGACAGCGGCAGGGTGATCCCTGCCAGCGCCAGCGCGGCCGCGGCGACACCCACCGGCACCGCCCAGCGGCGACGGCGGCGGGCCGCGGTGGCGGGACGGCGGTCCAGGGTGCGCTCACCGGTGCCGGACCGGGGCGCCGGGGTGGGTGCGGGCGCGAACTGCGGCCCGGCCAGCAGCTCGTCGAAGCGGGCCGCCAGGTCGGCGGGCATGGGCTCGGGGGTCGCGGCGAGCAGAGCCAGGTCGGCCGAGACCAGCGGCATCGCCGACCGCATCAGGCCGGCGGCCTCGGCCCAGGCCGGGTCGTGGGCGACGAGATCGCCGACACGTGCCTCGTCAGGGGTGCCGTCGAGAGCGCCGTCCATCCAGTCGGCGAGCAGATCGAGATCGACCGTGCTCATCAGGCGCCTCCTCTCGGCGTGGTCTGGCTGTCGCGCGGCGGTGTGGCCGTGTCGGGTCGGACGTCGCCGTCGCCGCTGAGGTTGCGTAGGTGGCCCAACATCACAGCCAGCCGGGCGCGCCCCCGTGAGCAGCGGCTCTTGATGGTGCCCTCCGCCACTCCCATCATGGTCGCGACCTCGGCCACCGAGTAACCCTGCAGGTCCACCAGGACCAGCGCGGCGCGCTGCTCGTACGGCAGGTCGGCCAGGGCGGCGCGGACCACCATCGCGGTGTCGTGGTCGGTGCTCGGGGCGGCCGGTTCGTGCCGCCCGGCCCCGTGCCGGTCGTCCTCGTCGGGTCCGGCCTGGCCGGGCAGCGGCACGGTGGCGTGGGTCTGGCGCCGCCGGAGCCGGTCGACGCAGGCGTTGACCACGATGCGGTGCAGCCAGGTGGTGACCGCCGCCTCACCCCGGAACCGGGCCGCGGCGCGGTGCGCCGACAGCATCGCCTCCTGGAGCGCGTCGGCGGCGTCCTCGCGGTCGTTGACCGTGCGCACCGCGACCGCCCAGAGGCGATCGCGGTGGCGGCGGAACAGCACGCCGAAGGCGTCCGGGTCACCGGCGACGTGGGCGTGCAGCAGCTCCTCGTCGGTACGGAGATCCGGGCCGCTCACTGCACCTCGACTACGATCTCCTGCACGCCGATCCGGTACTTGTTCGCGGTCTCCAGCGGCAGGTCGGTGATCCAGACCAGGAGGAACTGGTACGGCACGGAGGTGTCGGTCGGGAACACCATGGTGGTGCCGGAGTCCTTGCCGAGCGCCTCACCGAGCTGCTTGTACGTGTCGACGATGGTCTTGTCGCCCGCGCTGGTGCTCGGGGCGTCGACCAGGCCTGTACGAAGTTCGGCGGAGGCGCCGGGCACCGTCAGCTGCACCTTGACGCTGGAGACCAGCGCCGGGGTGTCCAGCTTGATCAGGATGCCCATGCCGGACTTCTGGTTGCCGAAGTTCGAGTGGTTGTAATAGCGGCTGGTCTGCCAGGCCGTCTTCAGGTTGCCGTCGACGACGAGCTCGGCGTCCTTGGTCTCGGTACGGTCGCCCTTGGGGTCGACGATGCGGACCTGGTCGGCGCGCAGCTTCAGCGCGTGCGGCTGCGGCGCGGCCGAGGCGGTGGCCTGCGGTCCGGCGCTGGCGGTGGCCTGCGCGAGCGGGTCGCCGTCACCGGAGCTGAGCGCCCGAATCGCGAAGACCAGGCCGGCGATGACCAGGGCCACCGCGACACCGCCCGCGATGAGCAGCTTGGGCGTGGTCGCCCGCGCCGGTGGCTCGGGTGCGGCCTCGTCGGCGAAGCGCAGCGTGCCGTTGCCGCCGAGCAGCAGCCGCTCGCCGGTGTCCAGCCGCGCCAGCTCGGAGGCGAGCACGTGGGCGGTCGGCAGCGCGAGCTTGCCGTCGAGCAGGTCCATTACCAGGTCGTCGAGGTAGGTCGGCACTCCGGCGCGGACGTTGCGCGGGGCGACCAGCGCACCCGTGCCGTCGCGGCGGCCGTCGGGCAGCGCGGATCTGCCGGCCTCGGCCGGCCAGTGCCCGGTGAGCATGAAGTAGGCCAGCGCGCCCAGGCTGCGTACGTCGGCCTCGGTGCTGGTGTGCGTGTCGACGCGGGCGTCGGCGAGCACGACCCGGCTGTCGTTGGCGACGAGCACGGTGCCGGGGTGCACGTTGCCGTGCGCCATGCCGCTGGTGTGCAGTCCGGCGACGGCGTCGGCGACCGCGTGCAGCACCGAGGTGGTGCGCTCGGCGTCGAACGGGCCGTCCTCGGCGACCAGGTCGCGCAGGGCCACGCCGTCGATCCACTCACGGACGACGTAGGCCTGGTCGCCCTCGTCGATGGCGTCGTAGACGCCGATCAGATTGGGGTGCACGACCCGGCTGGCGGTGACCGCCGCCGACAGCATCTCCTCGGCGGACGAACCGCCGGGGCGCCGGAGCACGAGGGCCACGGGGCGCCGGAGCACGACGTCCACGCCGCGCCACACCTGGCGCCCGGCGCTGTCGTTGTTGATGTGCTCCTCCAGGCGGTATCGCTCGGCCAGCACGTCGCCGACCGACAATCCGCCGCGGGTTTCCGCCGCCGGCTCGGCCGCGCGTGGACCCTCGCCGACCTGGGTCACCCGTCCTCCCCCTCGTGAAGCACTGTGGTTGCATCGATGGCGTCGGCTGCGGCCGAAGCCGCCGGAATGCCGTCCGCTACTTAGAGAGCCTAGGCGCTCCGCTCGGTTGCCGAGTGCGACCTTACAGCTATCCGACGGATCGGCGTACCGGTAAGGCGCCCCGTTCTCGGAATCGAACGTATACCACCCGCCCGACTAGATACGCCCTGCGTAGGACACAAAATGGCTACGCTTCCTCCATATCGGGCGAAACAGACGGGGGGCGCTGATGGATGCTGAAGCGATCAGAGCCGGGTACGCCTTCGAGGGACCCGGGCTCGAACTCGGTGCCCTCGTGCTCGACGACGGCAAGGCCGATCCGCAGTGCCCGATCCGGGTCCCGCTGGCGATGCTCAACCGGCACGGGCTCGTCGCGGGCGCCACCGGCACCGGCAAGACCAAGACCCTGCAGGTCATGGCCGAGCAGCTGTCCGCGGCCGGGGTGCCGGTCTTCCTCGCCGACATCAAGGGCGACGTCAGCGGTATGGCCGCCGCCGCGACCCCGTCCGACAAGATCACAGCGCGGATGGCCGAGCTGGGGCAGGCGTGGGCGCCCACGGCGTACCCGTGCGATTTCCTGACCCTGGGCGGCCGGGGCGTCGGGGTGCCCGTGCGCGCGACCGTCACCGACTTCGGCCCGCTGCTGCTGTCGAAGGTGCTCGGGCTGACCGAGGTGCAGCAGTCCTCGCTCAACCTGGTCTTCCACTTCGCCGACCAGAAGGCGCTGCCGCTGGTCGACGTCAAGGACCTCCGCGCGGTGATCCAGTACCTGGTGTCCGAGGAGGGCGCCGCCGAGCTGAAGAACCTGGGCGGGCTGTCCAAGCAGACCGCCGGGGTGCTGCTGCGCGAGCTGATCGGGTTCAGCGACGCGGGTGCCGACGCGTTCTTCGGCGAGCCCCAGTTCGCGACCACCGACCTGCTGCGGCTGGCTCCGGACGGGCGCGGCATGGTCACGATCCTGGAGCTGCCCGGCGTCGTGGCCCAGCCCGCGCTCTTCTCCTCCTTCCTGATGTGGCTGCTCGCCGAGCTGTACGAGGAGCTGCCCGAGGTCGGCGACCCCGACAAGCCCAAGCTGGTCTTCTTCTTCGACGAGGCGCACCTGCTGTTCAAGGACGCGTCCAAGGCGTTCCTGGAGTCGATCACCCAGACGGTGCGGCTGATCCGCTCCAAAGGAGTAGGTGTCTTCTTCGTCACGCAGACGCCGAAGGACGTCCACGCCGACGTGCTGGCGCAGCTGGGCAACCGGGTGCAGCACGCGCTGCGGGCGTACACGCCCGACGACGCCAAGGCGCTCAAGGCGACCGTGTCGACGTTCCCGAAGTCGGACTACGACCTGCAGCAGGTGCTGACCCAGCTCGGCACGGGTGAGGCGATCGTCACGGTGCTGAACGAGAAGGGCGCCCCGACCCCGGTCGCCTGGACCCGGCTGCGGGCGCCGCAGTCGCTGATGGCCGCGGTCGACCCGGCCGTGCTCGGGGCGGTGGTGGCCGCCTCGCCGCTGGGGCCGAAGTACGGCCAGGCAGTGGACCGCGAGTCGGCGTACGAGATCCTCAGCGCCCGGATCGCCGCCGCCGCTCCCCCGCCGCAGCCCGCTCCCCCGCCCGCCGGACGGCAGGCCCAGCCCAAGCCGGACCCCAACCTCGCCGAGCAGATCCTCGGCTCCAAGACCACCAAGCGCCTGCTCACCACGGCCGCGGCCGCCGCCGGCACCGCCATCATCCGCAGCATCTTCGGCACCCGCCGCCGCCGCTGACCCGCGGGACGGGGATCACCGCCCCAGGCGGCGGCGGACCATGCCGAGGACGTCGTGGACCTCTTCGACCCGCAGGGCGAGGGTGACCGCGCCGTACACGCCGCAGATGATCAGGCCGCCGAAGATGAGCGTGACCCACGCGGTGAGGCTGCTCACGCTGCTCTGGGTGGCGCCCATGTAGAGCAGCTTGACGCTGCCCCAACCGGCCGCCGCCGCGACCAGCGCCGCGACCAGCACCTTGGCCAGGGTCGTCGAGATGCGGCGCAGGCCGATCAGGCCGATCCGGCGCTTGAGCAGCACCGCCGAGAACAGGGCGGCGGCGATGTACGAGACGGCGTTGCCGAACATCATGCCGACCGCCGTGGTGCCGATGGCGAACGCGGCGACCCAGCCGAGCTGCAAAGACAGCCGCAGCGAGATCACCGGCAGGTTGATCAGGGCCGGGGTCTTCGTGTCCTGCATCGAGTAGTAGCTGAAGTTGAACAGCTGGCTGATCGCGAACGGCAGCAGGGCCAGCCCGGCCACCATCAGCACCGGCGCGGTGTGGATGGAGGCTTCGCGGTCGACGGCGCCGCGCTCGAACAGCGCGATGGCGATCGGCAGCGCCAGCACGGCGTAGGTGACCGCGATGGGGGCGATGACGACGGAGACCATGCGGATGCCGCGGCTCAGGTCGGCCGCGATGTCGTGCGCCCGGCCGTCGGCGGCGGCGGCGCTCATCCGGGGCAGCAGCGCCGTGATGATCGAGACGGCGATGATGCCGTGCGCCATCATCATCAGCAGGAAGACGTTGTTGTAGATCATCGGGCCGGGGCCGTGCTTCTGGCCGCGGTTGAGCAGGTTCGTCATCACCAGCAGCGCGACCTGGTTGACGATCACGTAGCAGAGCATCCAGCCGCCGATGCGGGCCAGCCGCCGCAGGCCGAGCTCGCGGAAGCCGAACCGCAGCCGCCAGCGGAAGCCCACCTTGCGCAGCGCCGGCAGCAGGCCGAACGACTGGACCAGGATGCCGAGCAGCACACCGCCGCCGAGCAGCAGGATCTCGCCGCGGGTCACCTGGGTGGGGTCGGTGACCGGCTTGTCGTGGTAGATGACCATGAACGCGATGCCGGTGCCGATCACCACGATGTTGTTCAGGATCGGGGACCACATGGGCGGCCCGAACCTGCCCCGGGTGTTCAGCACGGCGCTGCACAGGCCGGTCACGCCGTAGAAGAAGATCGTCGGCAGCATCAGGTACGACAGTGCCGTGATCAGGTCGCGGTACTCCTGCGGGTTGCCGCTGGCGTAGGTCAGCGACAGCAGCGGGGCGCAGACCACCGCGAGCACGGTGGTGATGCCGAGCACGATCATGGTGAGCGTGAGCAGGCGCTGCGTGAAGGCCTCGCCCCGATCCGGGTCGGTCTTGCGCGACCGGACCAGCATCGGCACCAGCACGCTGGACAGGATGCCGCCGAGCAGCAGCTCGTAGATCATGCCCGGGAAGATCTGCGCCGTGGTGTACGTGTCGCCCAGCACCTCGGTGCCGATCGCGGCCGTCAGCACCGCCGTACGCAGGAAGCCCGTGCCCCGGCTGACCAGCGAGCCGACCGCCATCAGCATCGAGTTCCCGGCCGCGCCCTTGTGCTCCTCCTCGAAGCTGGGCTCGGCCGCGGCCTCCAGCTCCTCGGCGGGCAGCCCGTCTGACACCAGCCGTGGCAGCACGGCGGTGTGATCGGCGGCGTCGACCGGGGGGAGGCGATCGGGGGCGGTCATGGCATGCACCATACCTGCGAATCGGGCTGAGCAGCCCGCCAAGTAGGCTGGATGATCGATGTCGCCCTCCACTCCGCTCTCCGAAGCCCAGCGCAACGCCGTCGCCGAACTGCTGCGCGTCTCCCCCGTCGCCGACGAACTGGGCCGCCGGTTCGCCAAGGCCGGTCACGAACTGCACCTCGTGGGCGGTTCCGTCCGTGACGCCCTGCTCGGGCGGCTCGGTGACGACCTCGACTTCTGCACCGACGCGCACCCGGACGAGACCCTGCGCATCGTGAAGGGCTGGGCCGAGGCGACCTGGGAGACCGGTCGCGAGTTCGGCACCATCGGCGCCCAGCGCTCCGGCCTCCGGCTGGAGATCACGACGTACCGGGCGGAGTCCTACGACGGGATCAGCCGCAACCCGCAGGTGCAGTACGGCACGAGCCTGCATGACGACCTGGTGCGCCGCGACTTCACGGTCAACGCGATGGCGGTCAGCCTGCCCGGCCATGAGTTCGCCGACCCGTTCGGCGGGTTGCAGGACCTGGCGGCGCGGGTGATCCGTACCCCCGGCACGCCGCAGCAGTCGTTCGGCGACGACCCGCTGCGCATGCTGCGCGCGGCCCGCTTCGCCGCGCAGCTGCGCTTCACCCTGGAGCCGTCCGTGGTCGAGGCGATGGAGCGGATGTCGGCCGACCTTCAGCGGATCACCGCCGAGCGCATCCGCGACGAGTTCGGCAAGCTGATGCTCGGCGCCGACCCGGTCACCGGCCTGCGGCTGCTGGTCGACACCGGCCTGGCCGACCAGTTCCTGCCCGAGCTGGCCGGGCTCAAGCTGGAGATCGACGAGCACGCCCAGCACAAGGACGTCTACGAGCACACGCTCAAGGTGGTCGCCAACGCGGTCGGGTTCGACACCGCCGACGGCGGCCCCGACCTCGTGCTGCGCCTGGCCGCCCTGCTGCACGACATCGGCAAGCCCGCCACCAAGGCGGTGGGCGCCGACGGCGGCGTGAGCTTCCACCACCACGAGATGGTCGGCGCCCGCCTCGCGAAGTCCCGCCTCAAGCTGATGAAGTTCCCCAAGGACGTCATCACGCCCGTCGTTCAGCTCGTCGCACTGCACCTCCGCTTCTACGGGTACGGCCGGGGCGAGTGGACCGACTCGGCGGTCCGCCGGTACGTCACCGACGCCGCGGACCAGCTCGCACGGCTGCACAAGCTCACCCGTTCCGACTGCACCACCCGCAACAGGCGCAAGGCGTCCCAGCTCGCGGCCGACTACGACGCGCTGGAGCAGCGCATCGCGCAGTTGCAGGAGGCCGAGGACCTGGCCCGGGTGCGCCCGGACCTGGACGGCAACGCGATCATGGAGCTGCTCGGCGTGCCGCCGGGCCCGATCGTCGGCCGCGCCTGGAAGCACCTCAAGGAGCTGCGCCTGGAACACGGCCCGCTCGACCGCGACGCGGCCGAGGCCGAACTCCAGCGCTGGGCCCGCGCCGAGGGCATCCTCCCCCACGCCTGACCACCGTGGCGTGCCGTGCGGTCAGGCCGGGCGGCGGCTGACCGCGGCGTACCAGACGGAGAGCAGTACGAAGCCGAGAGCGGTCGCGACCAGGCCGACGAAGGACTTGCCGTTGGGGGGCAGGATCAGCGCGGCGGTGAACAGGCCGCCCACCCAGAGCAGGTTGAACAGGGTGTCGTTAACGCTGAAGATGCGTCCGCGGTAGGCGTCTTCGCATTCGTGCTGCAACGTCGCATCCACGATGATCTTGATGCTCTGCGCCGCGACGTTGATGAGGAAGACAGCCACCAGCAGCGGCGTCTGCCGGAACGGCAGGCCGAACACCAGCACCACCACGCCGACGCCCGCGACCACGGCGATGAGCCAGCGCCGCCCGTCCCACCAGCGCACCGCCAGGGGTGTGACGACCGCGGCCAGGGCGACTCCGGCCGCGCCGAGGATCACCACCAGCCCCAGCGACAGCAGCGACTGCCCGGCCCGGTCCGTGCTGTTGCCGAAGTACCGGCTGTACAGCAGCAGCGTGGCCAGCGTGAGCACGCCGTACAGGTAGCGGTAGCCCGCCTGGAGCAGCATCACCTCGGCCGCCTTGCGGCGCCCGGCCAGGTGGCGCGCACCCGCGACCATCCCCCGGAACACCTCGACCAGGGCCTGCGCCAGGCTGCCGGTGCGCCGCTCCCCCGCCAGCGGGCCCAGCTCACCGGCCCGGAACAGCACCCGCGCGAGCAGGCCGGACAGCAGGTAGCCGATCGCGGCCGAGGCGCTGATCAGGCCGTACCCGTGGCGGTCGCCGCCGACGAGGTGGAAACCGATCACGACCGCCGAGCTGAACAGCCCGGTCGAGTAGCAGATCGTGCCCAGCGTCGAGGCGAGCGCGTTGGCCGGGACGAGCTTGCGGTCATCGACCACGTGCGGCAGCGCGGCGGACAGCCCGGCCAGGAAGAACCGGTTGATGGCGATGACGATCAGCGCGGAGACCGCGAACCCGACGCCCTGCAGCCCGGACCACAGCAGCGCCGCGCACGGGACCACCATCACCGCGCGGGCGATGTTGGCGAACGAGAGCGAGGCGCGGCGGTCCCAGCGGTCCAGCAGCACGCCGACATACGGGCCGAGCAGCGAGTACGGCAGCAGCAGGATGGCGAACCCGGCCGCGATCGCCACCGGGCTGGTCTGCTTCTCCGGGTTGAACAGCAGCGCCCCGCCCAGACCCGCCTGGAACCACCCGTCGGCGATCTGGCTGGTCAGCCGCACCGCCAGCAGCCGCCGGAACGGTCCGCCGGCCAGGATCGCGCGCGAGGACGCGACCGGCGCGGAACTGGCGGTCGTGTTCGGGATCACGGGGTGCGGCACGTCACCCACCCTACGTGGGTTCGGGCGGCGGTACGTGAACGCAACCGCGCCCCGGAGTGAACGGGGCCGGCGCCCCCGCCCTACAGCGGGAGACGCCGGCCCTGTGCGGAGCGGGAGGCTCAGCTCTCGCGGGCCGCCCCGGTGACCTTGGCCAGCAGCGCCGGCAGATCGATCCCGGTGAGGTCCGTGCCGAGCTGGAGGCCCTGCGCCACGTTGCTGGCGACCGACTTGGTCAGCGAGCTGGCACCGTCGGTGGAGATCACGGTCATCTTGTCGATGGCGCTCATCGGCGCGGCCGCCGCGGCCACCACCTGCGGCAGCACCTTGACCAGCAGGTCGAGCACAGCCGCCTCGTTGTACTGGGCGAACGCCTCGGCCTTCAGACGCATCGCCTCGGCCTCGGACTGCCCCGTGGCCAGGATCGCCGCGGCGTTGGCAGCACCTTCGCGCTCGACCGCCTCCGCGATGGCCGAACGGCGGCGCTGCTCCGCCTCACCTTCCTTGGCACCCTCGATGGCGTTCGCCTCGGCCAGCGCGGCACGCCGTGCCCGCTCGCCCTCACCCGTGAGGCGGGCCTGCTCGGCGTTGGCCTGCGCGGCGGCGATGGTCGCCTGGCGGGACGCGTCCGCGGCGAGGACCCGGGCGTTGCGGTCGGCCTCGGCCTCCTGCTCGACCTTGTATCGCGCCGCGTCGGCGGGCTTGCGCACCTCGGTGTCGAGCTGGCGCTGCTTGAGCTCGGCGTTCTGCTCGGCGACCTTGCGCTGCTCGGCGATGATGATCTGCTGCCGCTCGGCCTCGGCCAGCGGACCCGCTGCGGCGGAGACGGCCTTGGCGGCGTCGATCTCGGCCTGGATCCCGGCCTGCTTCAGGGCCAGGTTCCGCTGCGCCTCGGCGATCGACTCCTCGGACAGCAGTCGTGCCTGCTCGGCCTGCTGGCGGGCCACCGCCTCGGCGATGGCGGCGTCCTTGAGCACCCGGGCGGCCTCCGGCCGGCCCAGGTCCTGGAGGTATGACCCCTCGGCCAGGATGTCCTGCAACTGGAACGTGTCGAGCACCAGACCCTGGTTGGTCATCGAGTGCTCGGCTTCCTCGGCCACCGCGCTGGCGAACGCGGCCCGGTCCCGGATGATCTCCTCGATGGTGAGGCGGCCGACGATCGAGCGCAGCGCACCGGCGAGGACCTCGCGGGTGAACTCCTCGATCTCCGCCTGCTGGTGCAGGAAGCGCTGGGCGGCGGCGCGGATGGCGTCCTCGGTGCCGCCGACCTTCACGATCGCGACGCCCTGGAGGTTGGCGCGGATGCCCTGCTTGCTGACCGCACCGGTGATCTCGACGTGGATGCGCCGGCTGGACAGGTCGAGCACCTGGAGCTTCTGGACGACCGGAAGCACGAACACCGAGGCGCCCATGACGACCTTCTGGCCGGACAGATCGGTGGAGCGGACGCCGTCGGCGGTCTCGATCCGGCGGCCCTTGCGGCCGGTCACGATGAACGCCTCGTTGGGTCCGGCGACCTTGATCCGGGACAGCACGAACAGGACGATCAGGAGCAGCAGCAGTACGCCGCCGCCGATCGCGATGTAGAGGGGTGACATTGCCTTCCTTCTGACAGGGGCGGTCGCGCAGGCGTGCCGCGGGAGGGGGACCGAATTATTGCTCAGGCAGTTCTCGGACGAACACGCTGGTGTCGCTGATGGCCTCGATGACCAGGACTTTCGTCCCCAGCGCCACGGGCCGGTCGGCGCGGGCGCCCAGCTTCACCGGCTGCCCGCCGATGCGTACGCGGACCTCGCCGTAACCGCCTGCGGGCACGGGGGTCACCACGACGCCGCGGGTGCCGACGAGGTCGGCCCGGGTGGGGGTGCCGTCGGTGGGCATGTCGCCGAGGCGGTGCGCCAGCAGTCCCGTCAGCACCGCGACCGGCACCGCCGAGACCAGGCCCAGCGTGAGCACCACGACCAGGCTGACGTCGCCGCCGATCAGCTCGTTGAGGATGGCGGCGGCGAACCCGAACCCGCCGACGAACGCGGCCACGAGCTCGGTGGAGACGAACCCGTCACCGAGGTCGAGCAGGTCGCCACCGAGAATGGCGATCGCAGCCAGGACGATGCCCATGGCCCCGATGACCAGGAAGATCAGCGTCGCGGTACCCACGGCCCGAAAGGTAGCCCCCGCCCGCAAATCCCCAGCCCGCACGCCCCACACGTGCCCACCGCCCCGTCCGCTCGCCGGCGGCGTCTGGACTGAGGAGCGTGCCCGAGCCAAAGGCTCGGCAGCGACGAGGGAAGACGCCGCCTGAAAGGCGAGCGGACCGCGCCCGCGGAGGCGGGCGCCAGCAGCACAGCTACTCCAGCAGGTAGCCCATGATCTTCCAGGCGCCGATGCCGACCAGCGCCAGGGCCACGGCCAGGATGACGGTGGTGAACAGGCACGGCAGAGCCACGCCGCGGGACTTGGCGGGCGCCCGGTACGACCCGACCCATCGGGTGGGCGGACCGGACTTCTCGGCCTCGTCGGCGAGCTGCACGAGGCGCTGCGCGGCGGCCTCGGACAGGCCGACCGGGTCGCCGTCGAAGTGCAGCAGGCGCAGGCGCTGCCACGGGTCCGGATTGGCCTTGGCGAACGCGGCGAGCTCGGATTCCCGTACCTCTTCGGTCAGGAAGCCCCAGCGGCCCGCCTCGACGGGATTGCCCGTCTGCCGGTAGACGGAGGTCAGCAGCGCGCGGACCTCCAGGTCGTTGGGCAGCACCGCGAGCAGCGTCCGCAGTCGCTGAACAGCCACGTGGGTATGCCCGGCCGCGAGATCGGCGCGCACCCGGGCGAGTACGTCCGCCTTTGCCACGCCCTGATCCTTATGGACTGGTGCCCCTCACGCCAGAGGCATTTATAACGGCCGGGTCACAGAAAATTGAGGGGGCCGGCCTCATTGGCAGCAGCCCCGTCCTGTCAGAGCAGCCACTCCAGCACGGTCTGGGCGCCGACGACGGCGAGCAGAGCCAGCGCGACCAGGGCGGCGACCGCCGCCGCGGTGGTGAGCCGGCGTGGACCGTGCGGCGCGGCCGGTGCCGCGGCGCCGGCGGCGGCGTGCAGGGGTGCCAGCCGTACGCGGGAGATGTCGGTGGGGGCCTGGGCTCCGGCGGGCCAGCGCAGCGCGTCGAGGCGGCGGTGCGGCGGGTACCGGGTCTCGAACGCGGCCAGTTCGGCCGGGTCGGCGGATTCGTCCAGGTAGGACCAGCGGCCGGCTTCGACGGCGTTGCCGGTGGCCCGGTAGATCGCGGCCAGCCTGCGCCGCAGATCGAGGTCGGTGGGGTGCGCGGCGACCAGGCTGTGCATGCGCTGGATCGCCGGGTAGGTATGGCCTCTGGTTAGATCCTCGGCCACCCGGTCCATGAGATCTGACTTACCCATGGCTTCACTATGCATACTCTGGGGCACCGGGTCCATACGCTGAGCATGCCCAGAACTGGAACGTCAGCGGCCATTTACCACAGATGAAGGCCTATCTGCCGCGTGACGTTCGTCAATTTCCGCAGCAGATAGGCCATCGTCGGTTGAGTGAGTAATCCCGCTCACATCTTCATGTGCGGGCTACGAAATCAACGATTTACCGTGCCCTTGATGAAGCCCTCGACGGCCTGGTGGGCGTCGTGGTCGCTGTACTGCACCGGCGGCGACTTCATGAAGTAGCTCGAAGCGGACAGGATCGGGCCGCCGATCTTGCGGTCCAGCGCGATCTTCGCGGCGCGCACCGCGTCGATGATGACGCCGGCCGAGTTCGGCGAGTCCCACACCTCAAGCTTGAGCTCGGCGTTCAGCGGGGTGTCGCCGAACGAGCGGCCCTCCAGGCGGATGTAGGCCCACTTGCGGTCGTCCAGCCACGGCACGTGGTCCGACGGCCCGATGTGCACATCGCCCTTGGTCATCTCATGCGGGATCTGCGAGGTCACCGACTGCGTCTTCGAGATCTTCTTCGAGACCAGGCGCTTGCGCTCCAGCATGTTCATGAAGTCCATGTTGCCGCCGAAGTTCAGCTGGTAGGTGCGCAGCAGCTCGACGCCGCGGTCCTCGAACAGCTTGGCCAGCGCGCGGTGCACGATGGTGGCGCCGACCTGGCTCTTGATGTCGTCACCGACGATCGGCAGCCCGGCGTCCTCGAACTTCTTGGCCCACACCGGGTCGGAGGCGATGAAGACCGGCAGCGCGTTGACGAAGGCGCAGCCCGCGTCGATCGCCGCCTGGGCGTAGAACTTGTCCGCCTGCTCGGAGCCGACCGGCAGGTACGCCACCACGACGTCCACCTTGGCGTCCTTGAGGACCTTCACCACGTCGACCGGGGCGTCGTCAGACTCCTCGATCATCTCGCGGTAGTACTGGCCCAGGCCGTCGAAGGTCGGGCCGCGGTGCACGGTGACACCGGTCGGCGGCACGTCGCACAGCTTGATGGTGTTGTTCTCGCTGGCGACGATGGCCTCGGCCAGGTCCCGGCCGACCTTCTTCGCGTCCACGTCGAAGGCGGCGACGAACTCGACGTCGCGGACGTGGTAGCCGCCGAAGTCGACGTGCATCAGGCCGGGCACGCGGTCGGCGGGATCGGCGTCGCGGTAGTACTCCACGCCCTGGATCAGGGACGAGGCGCAGTTACCCACACCTACGATGGCAACGCGGACGGAGCCCATAGCTCCTGCCTCCTTCTCAATCTTCAGGCGGTCGGCCGGTCGGCCGGGCCGCCCAACTCACTCGGCGGAGTCGTCAGGGCCCGGTCGGGCCGTGAGCGGTCTTTCCAGGTCTGTGTCCGGCGCGGGGCCGGTGGCGCCGCGCGCCTGGGGCGAGCGGCCGGAGCGCTCGTTCGCGATCAGCTCCTCCAGCCAGCGGACCTCGCGGTCCGCGGCGTCGAAGCCGTGTCGCTGGAGCTCCAGGGTGTACGCGTCGAGCCGTACGGCCGCGCGGGCGAGCACCTCGCGGAAGCCCTCCCGGCGCTCCTCCACCTTGCGGCGGCGGCCCTCGAGGATGCGCAGGCGGATGTCGACGTCGGTCCGGGAGAAAAAGGCGAAGTGAACACCGAAGGCCGCATCCTCATACGCCTCCGGTCCCACCTGCGCCAGCAGGTCCTGGAACCGTTCCTTGCCCTCGGCTGTGATCTTGTAGACCACCCGTCCCCGACGGCTGGTCAGCGGTGGCACGCCGGCGTCGTCGGCGGGGGTCTCCCCCGCCTCCGTTATCCAGCCGGCGGTTTGCAACCGCCGCAGTGTGGGGTAGAGGGAGCCGTAGCTGATCGCCGCACGAATCGTCCCGAGCTTGGTGCTGAGCTGCTTGCGCAGCTCGTAGCCGTGCATCGGCGATTCGTGCAGGAGGCCGAGGATGGCGAGGTCGAGCAAGTCGGCCACCCCCTCCTCGTGCATGGTTCACACGGACGTTGACTTCACGATGTATCGCGCCGATACATCGTTACGTTAGAACGGAGCGACAGGTCTAGGCAATCCCCGGGTGCCCTTGATCACCGTGTCTGCGCAGGGCGCGGCGTTCGTCACGCTCTGTGACGGCGGTCGCGGCGGTCCCGACGACGGGTTACCCTGCTTTTCATGCGCGCGCAGCAACGGATCTCTGTGCCCCGAACCGGGGCGCTTACGGGGAGTCGCCCCCGTATGGATGGGTTCGTTGACTATGCCCTGCAGCGGCGGGCGCTGCTGCGGGAGGTGTACGCGGGAAGGGTCGGCACGTCAGAGGTCTGCGACGCGTCGCCCTACCTGAAGAGCGCGGCTCGGTTCCACGGCGAGACCACCGAGAAGCGGTGCCCCATCTGCCGTCGCGAGTTCGTGATCAACGTGCACTACATCTACGGCGATCAGCTGAAGCACGCCGCCGGCCAGGCTCGCACGCGCGCCGAGCTGGCGGCACTGGCCGACACGCTCGGTGAGTTCCAGGTATACGTGGTCGAGGTGTGCCGCGGCTGCAACTGGAACCACCTCGTGGAGCAGTACCTTCTTGGCCGAGCACACCGGATGGCGCCCCCGCTGTCCGAAGCTGGCGCCAGCGCCACATCCCCGACCGGAACGGTGTGACATGACTTCGTACGGCGACCCCAACGCCGGCAACGGGTACGACGACGAGTATTCCCGTCCCCCGTATCAGCCGCCGGCGTCGAACTCGGGCCGCGCTTCGGTGCCATCCGAGGACTACGGCTACGACTACTCCGACGGTCCGCAGGGTGATTCCGGTCACGCCGGCGGCTACGGGCAGCAGTCACACGGCCAGGGCGGCGGCTACGACCAGGGCGGCTACTCCCAGCAGGGCGGCTACGACCAGGGTTACGGCCAGCAGAGCGGTTACGGCCAGGACCAGGGTTACGGCCAGGACCAGGGCTACGGGCAGCAGGGCGCCGGCTACGGCCAGGCGCCGGTGAGCCCCGCCTCCGGCCGGGCCAGCGTGCCCAGTGCGGCCGGTCGGGCCACGGTCGGCGGCGGCGCGGGCCGGGCCAGCGTGCCGGGTGTCGCGGGCCGGGCCTCGGTGCGCCCCCCGTCGGTGCCGGACGAGGACCTGCCCGGCGGTTCCGCGCGTCCCGGCGGCAAGGGGAAGAAGGGCGCCCAGGGCGGTAAGAAGAAGCCCAAGCGCAAGCGGCTGAGCATCATCCTGTCGTCGATCGCGGTCTTCATCCTCCTGGCGGGCGGCGGCCTGATCGTCGGCACGTACTTCTACTCCTCGGTCCCCGAGCCTGCCGACTTCAGCTCGAACGAGAACACGTTCGTCTACGCCAGCGACGGCAAGACCCAGATCGCCAAGCTCGGCGGCGAGAACCGCGAGATCGTGCCGATGGGCACGCTCAGCGAGCAGGTGAAGGTCGCGCTGATCGCGGGCGAGGACAAGAACTTCTTCAACCACCACGGCATCGACATGTGGGGTATCGCCCGCGCCGCGTGGAACAACCTGACCGGCGGCGAGACCCAGGGCGCCTCGACCATCACCCAGCAGTACGCGCGTAACGCGGCCAAGGACCTCGAGGTCAGCTACGCCCGTAAGCTGCGCGAGGCGGTCATGGCCCGGCGCCTGGAGGACAAGTTCTCCAAGGACCAGATCCTCGGCTTCTACGTCAACACCGTCTGGTACGGCCGCGGCTCGTCCGGCGTCGGCGCGGCCTCGAAGGCGTACTTCGGCAAGCCCGCGGACAAGCTGACGATCGAGGAGGCCGCCGTTCTCGGCGGCGTGCTGAAGCAGCCCGAGCCGAACGAGAACGACGGCACCAAGGGCTTCGACCCCAACTTCAACATGGACGGGGCCAAGGAGCGCTGGAACTACGTCCTGAACAACATGGTCGAGATGGGCAAGCTCGACGCCGCCGCGCGCGCGGGCATGGTCTTCCCGGAGAAGTCGCTCAAGAAGTACTCCGCGCAGGCGGGTGAGCAGGGCATCACCGGCACCGGCACCGGCTTCGTCGTGCAGAAGTACGTCGACCGCGAGATGGCCGCCTGGGGCATCACCGACTGGCGCAACAAGGGCTACAAGATCATCACGACGATCGACGCCACGGCCCAGAAGGCGCTGGAGGCCCAGCTGTTCCGCGACTTCGAGCGCAAGGAGCAGTGCACCGGCGAGGGTGACAAGAAGGTCTGCAAGGACGTCATCGTCAAGCCGCTCGACCGGCCCGGCACGAAGATCAACGGATACCCGAAGAACGTCATCGCGGCCGGCGTCGCGATCGAACCGAAGACCGGCCGGGTGCTCGCCTACTACGGCGGCCCGAACGGCACCGGCATCGACTACGCGGGCAAGTTCGCCGAGGGCACCGAGTTCGAGGACGGCGGCCACCCGCCGGCGTCGTCGTTCAAGATCTACACCCTGACGGCGGCCCTGGAGAACGGCATCTCGATCAAGTCGATGTGGGACCCGACCCCGATCACGGAGAAGAACTGCAAGGACTACAACGCCTGCCCGTACCGGGTGCAGAACTCCGGTCGCGAGGTCAGCGCCATCGACTGCAAGACCAACTGCACCCTGCAGCACGTCACCGAGCTGTCGCTGAACGTCCCGTTCTTCAAGATCGCTAAGCAGATCGGGCCGGACAAGGTGCTCGACACCGCGCGCCGGGTCGGCATCACCACCATGTGGTCGACCAACGACGGCAAGGCCCGCCACCTGAACGACCCCGCCTTCGAGAACGACCCGGCCAAGGTCCGCGCCGCGTTCGACTACCAGATCGGCTACGGCCAGTACCCGATCACGGTGCTGGACCACGCGACCGGCGTGGCGACCCTGGCCAACCACGGCACGTACAACAAGCCGCACTTCGTGCTCCAGGTTCTGAAGAAGAACAAGGAGACCGGCCAGTACGAGAAGGTGCCCAACACCGGCGAGAAGCTGGACTCCAAGCAGACGATCCGCCCGGAGGTCGCCGACGAGGTCGCCGGCGTGCTGCGCAACATGCCGGCCCGCTACGGCCGGACGCTGGAGGGCGGCCGCGAGGCCGGCGCCAAGACCGGCACCTGGGAGTCGGTGAAGAAGAAGGGCGCCAACTCCAACGTCTGGACCGTCGGCTTCACCAACCAGATCGCGGCCGCGATCTGGGTCGGCAACAACGTCGGCGCCTCGGAACCGATCTACCAGAAGGACGGGCACACCAACATCGCCAGTGTCGGCCTGCCGGCCCAGATCTGGCAGGGCTTCATGAACGGCGCCAACAAGGGCAAGAAGATGGAGCCGATCGCCGACTGCACCTGTGGCGAGATCGGCTCGATCGAGGAGGGCGACGGCGTAGAGCCGACCCCGACCGCCCCGCCGACGCTGCCGAACGACGGCTGCGCGCTCGGCACGCTGTGCCCGACCCCCGACCCGTCCCAGTCGCCGGGCACCGGCGGCGGCAACGGCGGTGGGAACCCGAGCCCGCAACCATCGCGATCGTGCAAACCGACGAACCCGCTATGTAACAGGTGATCGGCGTAATCGCTGATCAGATGCCCTGAGAGGGGGTCCCGTCACGGGACCCCCTCTTTCTTTTCCCAATTGCCGCCCGCTACCTGGCGCCTTGCTGCGCTTCACAGATTTCTGAGGCAGGATGTCGGGCTATGAGTGATGTTCGTGAGCACGTCGCCTCACCCTCGACCGAGGACCCGTTCGTCCACGGCCTCAGCGAGGCGATCGGCGGCCCGCGCGGCGAGCACGCGGTGCCGCAGACCCCCGACCGCGGCGGCAGGTTCTGGACCGCCGCGCGGATCGTGCTCGCGCTCACCTGCCTGATGCTCGCGTTCCACTGGGTGCAGAAGTCGCCCTGCCAGGACGGCGCCTGGGCGGACTACAAGCAGTACACGCACTTCTGCTACACCGACGTGCTCGCGCTCTACTACGCCGAGCACCTCAACGAGGGCGCGGTGCCGTACGTCGACTACCCGGTCGAGTACCCGGTGCTCACCGGCGCCTTCATGGGCCTCATCGGCCTGCCCGTGCACGCGTTCGGCACGAAGAACGACATCAACCAGGCGCAGTACTTCTACAACGCCAACGCCCTGGTGCTGGGCGTCTTCGCGATCGCCACGGTCGCCATGATGCTCTCGCTGCGGCGGCGCAGACCATGGGACGCGGCGATGTTCGCCCTGTCCCCCGCGCTGCTGGTGACAGCCACGGTCAACTGGGACCTGCTGGCCATCGTGCTGGCGGTCGCGGGCGTCTGGTTCTGGGCCAAGCGGAACCCGATCGCCGCCGGGGCCATGCTCGGCCTGGGCATGGCCGCCAAACTATGGCCCGCGTTCCTGTTCCTGCCGTTGGCCGCGCTGGCCCTGCGGCCGGTGCGCGAGCTGACCGGCGAGGCGGACAACCCCCTGTTCGACTTCTGGCGCCGCCGGGAACTGATGCCGCTGCTCAAGGCCGTCGCGGCGGGTGCCGTGGCCTGGCTCGTGGTGAACGTGCCGGTGATGGTCACGCACTACGACAACTGGAAGCGGTTCCTCGATCTGAACACCGAGCGCGGCATCGACTGGGGCACGTCCTGGTACATCGGGCGCCACCTCGACCCGTCCGGCGCTACGATCTGGGACAAGGTGCCGCTGGTGACCAACCTGTCGCTGGCGCTGTTCGCCGCCTGCTGCGTCGGCATCCTGGTGCTGGCCCTGATGGCCAAGACCCCGCCCCGGGTGGCGCAGCTCGCGTTCCTGGTGGTGGCGCTGTTCCTGATCACCAACAAGGTCTGGTCGCAGCAGTTCACGCTGTGGCTGCTGCCGCTGCTGATCCTGGCGCGGCCCAAGTGGGTGTCGTTCCTGGTGTGGCAGGTCGCCGAGGTGATCTACTTCCTGGCCTTCTACGGCGAGCTGATGACCGCTTCCGGCAAGCCGGTGTTCCCGGAGGGCGTGTTCGTGCTGGCCTCCGCGATCCGGCTGATCGCCGTGGTGGCGCTGGTGGTGCTGGTGGTGCGCGACATCCTGCGGCCGGAGCTGGACGTGGTGCGGCGTACGTACGCCGACTCCGACACCCCCGACCCCGACGCCGGCCCGCTCAACCCGGACCCGGGCGCCCCGCCCGTCCTGGCCGCGGACGGCGGCAGCGGCAGGCTCGCCGTCGCCTGAAGCCGGTATACGAAGAGGCGCGGCCCCTGCTCCATCGGGAGCAGGGGCCGCGCCTCTTTACGGTCAGGACAGGGTGAAGGTCACCGCGTCGGCGGTCTCGGTGCGCTGGAGACCCAGGCCGTCCCCGGAGGCGGTCAGGGCCGCCTCGTACGGCGAGCCCTTGGCCTCCTCCTTGAGGACGACCACGGTCTTGACGCCGATCTGGCGCAGCCGGTCGACGCTGGCCTGGTCGGGGAAGTTCTTGGTCAGCTCCCGGATCTCGCCGAGGCTCTGCGGCTGGAAGCCGCTGTTGCCGTTGACGATGGGCTCGAACCGGTCGGTCGACCAGAGCATGACCTTCATGTCCATCAGCGGGTCGCTGGGCAGCACCAGCAGCGGGCCCTGGGCCGCGGCCATCGCGGCGGGCTGCTGCGGCACCACCGGGTGCTCGGTGATGTTCAGACCCTCGATCAGCACCAGCGCCAGCGGCAGGAACGTGGCCAGACGCAGCATCGGGTGCGGGCGGGACGGCACCCGCTCCACCGCGATCTGCTTGGCCTGCTCGACGAAGGCGGTCACCGCGCCCGCTGCCAGCAGCGCCAGCAGCAGGGTGGTCCAGACCACGAGGCGGCCCGGGGTGCGGATGGCGTCCCAGCCGGGCAGCACGTCGTACAGCCACAGGTAGCCGGGGCGGCCGCCGAAGAACTGGGTGCCCATGGCCAGCACGACGCTCAGCACCACGCCCGCGAACAGCAGCAGGCGCTGGCGCAGCGTCCAGACCGACAGGATCAGGCCGGCGATGGCCAGGCCGTACAGCACGAAGCCGGGCAGCAGGCTGGTCTCCCCCGCCGCCCAGCCCAGCGTCTCGCGGGCGCCGGAGTGGGCCTGGCCCCACAGCAGGTCCTGGGCCGGGCTGGTGAAGAAGCCGAGCGCGGGCGGGGAGTACCAGGACAGCTCGGCCTCGGAGCGCTGCGCGTACGGGTGCAGCTCGACGACCTTCAGGTACGGCAGCGCCATCAGCCCGCCGACGGCGGCGAACACGACCCCGCCGACCAGGTCGGCCGAGAACAGCTTCCAGCCGAAGGGCCGGTGCGCGCCGTTGCGGTAGCGGTACACGAACCAGAACACCAGGCTGACCAGCACGATCGCGGCCACCACGTACGCGAAGGGCAGGCCGATGCCGAAGCCGAGGCTGACCTGCCACGCCGCGACCAGCCAGCCCGCCAGCGCCCAGCCGGGCTTGCGCTTGTCCGGGTCGTAGCCGCCGCGCAGCGAGAAGCCGTGGCCGCGGGCGAGCATGGCCAGGGCCAGCGCGATGCCGCCGGTCGACATGATGTGCATGTGCCCGGCCTGGGCCAGGCGCCACGGGGCGTACGCGAACGCGGCACCCGCCACGGCCGCGCCGGTCTTGCCCGAGCCGAGCTGGCGGGCCAGCACGTACGCGCCGAAGAAGGCGAGCGCGTGCAGCAGGATGTACATCACGTTGTAGCGGACCAGCGCCGCCTGCATGCCGGTGCCGAACAGACCCGCGGGCGAGTAGCCGAGCAGGGTGTCGGAGAAGGCGAAGCTGTACGGCTCGGGGTAGAAGCTGTTGGAGTTCCACAGCTGCCCGATGTTGGTCTTGAGCGAGTGCCCGGACCAGGCCATCTGCCACGCCTGCAGGGTGGGGTCACCGGTGTCCTGCGGGATCGTGAACCTGGCGTACCACGCGGTGGGCCAGGTCATGATCACCGCGAGCGCCAGCGACACGTACGCCGCCAGCGCCCACTCGTGCACGACCACCCGCCAGGTGCGCCGCGCGAGGTGGCGCAGCCGGCCGGGGTTCTCCTCCGGGGCCGGGCTGAACCGGGCGAAGGCGTCCTCCTCGATCGGCTCGGGCTCCGGCGCAGGGTGGCGCGGAGTCACGGGCTCGTTCGCCACGGTGCTCTCGGTCCCAGTCACAGCTGACCTCTCACAGGTGTGCGCGCAGGTACGCGATGTCGGCCGACTGACCTTCCGCGCCGCCGGGGGTCTCCACCACCGCCGGAGCGCCGGACGCGCTGATGACAGCCGCGACCAGCTCGGGATCGATCATGCCGGGTTCACTCTTGCTCGTCAGATTGTCGTGCCGATCGCGCCCGGAGTCGAATTCGTCTCGCGATCCGTTCGCGTGGATCAGGTCGATCCGGCCGGTGATGGCCTTCACACGATCGACGATGTCGAGCAGGTCCTCGCCGCCCGCGTGCGCGTGGCAGGTGTCGAGGCAGAAGCCGACGCCGAAGTCGCCGACCGCGTCCCAGAGCCGGGACAGGTTGTCGAAGCGCCGGGCGCAGGCGTTGTCGCCGCCCGCGGTGTTCTCGATCAGGATCGGGGTCCCGGGAAGGACGGCGCCGCTGTCCTTGGCCTGCTGGAGGGCCTTGCGCCAGTTGTCGAACCCGGTCGCGAGGTCGTCGCCCTTGTCGACGTGGCCGCCGTGCACGATCAGCCCGGCGGCGCCGACCTCCGCGGCGCCCAGCACGTGCTGGATGAGCAGTTTGCGGCTCGGGATGCGGATCCGGTTGTTCGTGGTGGCCACGTTGATCCGGTAGGGCGCGTGGATGAAGACCTGGACCGCGCTCTCACGGATGGCCGCGAGGTCGGCACGCGGCACGGGCGGCTTCCACTCCTGCGGATCGGACAGGAAGAACTGGATGACGTCCGCGCCGCGCGCGGCCGCCTCCGCGAGCGGATCTTCGTAATCGACGTGAGCCCCGATAAGCATTCGACCAGTATTACCCGCCCCCGCCGACCTGTCGCGTGGTCGCAGGCGCAACCGGAGCGCAGTTGTCGCGTTGAGCTCAGTGCCGCACGTGGCTCCCCACGCTCCGCCGGTCGGGAGGCATGAGACGCGTGCCACCTCGCCCCCGCGAGGTGACCTGAACCGGGGCGCCTGCCCCAGGGGGAGAAATCCATGTCGTACGCCATTCGTCGACGTGCCGCCGCGTTCGCCGCGGCCGGCCTCCTGGCGGGCCTGCCGCTGCTGCTGGCGAGCCCGGCCGGGGCCGCCGAGCCGGAGGCCGCGCCGAACGTCGACTTCACCGGGGGCGGCCTGGGCGTGCTGCTGTGCGGCTCCAAGCCGACCACCATGAAGATCACCGTCGCCGCCGAGTCGAAGGTCAAGCTGACCAACGGCCTGGGCCAGAAGGCGACGCTGCAGATCGACGGCAAGGACAGCGCCGCGGTGTCGGACGGCGAGACGATCGAGGTGCAGTTCCACCGCGGCCCGGTCAAGGTCGCCATGGTCCCGGAGTGCCTGCTCAACCTGAACCCGAGCTTCGAACCGCTGACGGTCGACGTGGCGGCGCGTACCACACAGCCGACCGGCACGACCCCCACCACCGGCTCGACCCCGAACCCGAGCCGCAGCTCCGGCAGCACCTCGGGCAGCTCGTCGTCGACCAAGCCGAGCAAGAGCCGCGACAGCCACAGCAGCAGCCACGGGTCGTCGGCCAACAGCTCGGAACCCGCGCCGAGCGGCGACGACACCGCGATCCCGGAAGTGCCGAAGGACATCTTCAACCCGGACGACGAGCAGCCGGGGGCAGACCCGAGCCCCAGCAGCGCCGTCGTGGTGGGCGAGGGCAGCGGGAACAGCGGGCCCATGCAGGAGGCCAGCTTCCCGGTCGACAACGGGCCGATCGGACTTCTGGCAATTATCGCCACGGTGTGTGTCGTAGGCGTGGGTGCGGGTGCAATTCGGGCTATTATCGCTCAGCGGGCAACTCGGGCAGAGTTCGCGTAGCATCAACAGAGACTCCGCGGAGCGCTCTTTCCAACATCGTCGGTGTGGTCGTTCCTCCCCAGGTCCCACCCAGCGTCGGAAGAGCGCTCCGCGGTCTATTCCAGGACATTCATTCGGTACACGGCCGTCTCACCTGGGGCGGCCGTGTCGCATTGCCGACGGTGACACGGGTCATCCGCCCGGGGGTACGGGCGAAAGCGGGCGCACCATCCCGAGCAGGTAGTATGGGCGAGTTCTGTCCGCCGCGGGCCTATCCCGCGGCTTCTCGCAGAACGACGCAGACCTCCTGCCACGGAACGACCGTGGCCGATCAGCCCATAGGAGGTGAGTACGTCTTGCGTCACTACGAAGTCATGGTGATCCTCGACCCCAGTCTCGAGGAGCGCACCGTCGCACCGTCGCTGGACACGTACCTCAACGTGATCCGTACGTCGGGTGGCTCGGTTGAGAAGCTCGATGTGTGGGGCCGTCGCCGGCTCTCCTTCGAGATCAACAAGAAGGCCGAAGGTATCTACGCCGTCATCGACCTCCAGGCGTCGCCTGAGGCCGTGGCCGAGCTGGACCGCCAGCTGCGACTCAACGAGTCGGTGCTGCGTACCAAGGTCATCCGTCCGGAAGTTCGCTGAGCTTCCTCCCGGATACGCAACGCCCGGACCGCTTCACGTGTGCTGTCGCATCCCTGTGGGAACCTTTGCGGCAGAACATATGTGAACCGAGGAGAAGGTCATGGCTGGAGAAACCACCATCACGGTCATCGGCAACCTGACCGACGACCCTGAGCTGCGCTTCACCCCGTCGGGTGCGGCAGTGGCGAAGTTCCGCGTCGCATCCACCCCGCGCACGCTCGACCGGGCCTCCGGCGAGTGGAAGGACGGCGAGCCGCTCTTCCTGCAGTGCTCGGTGTGGCGTCAGGTCGCGGAGAACGTCGCCGAGTCGCTGCAGCGGGGTTCCCGCGTCATCATCTCGGGACGGCTGCGCCAGCGGTCGTACGAGACGAAGGAAGGCGAGAAGCGCACTGTCTTCGAGCTGGAGGTCGACGAGATCGGCCCGTCGCTGCGGTATGCCACGGCGAAGGTGCAGAAGATGTCGCGCTCCGGTGGCAGTGGTGGCGGCTACGGCTCCGGCTCCGGCGGTAACAGCTCCGGCGGGGGCGGCGGCGGAGGTTTCGCCGACGACCCGTGGGCTACCGCCTCTCCGGCCGGCGGTTCGGGTGGCAACTTCGACGACGAGCCACCGTTCTGACGGATGATCCGGCCGCTTCGCGGCGGACCGTCAGAGAATGCAGAGACTTGAGGAACATGAAAATGGCGAAGGCTGCGGCCCTCCGCAAACCGAAGAAGAAGGTGAACCCGCTCGACAAGGAGGGGATCACCTACATCGACTACAAGGACACCGCGCTGCTGCGCAAGTTCATCTCCGACCGCGGCAAGATCCGCGCTCGGCGGGTGACCGGCGTGACCACGCAGCAGCAGCGGCAGATCGCTCGTGCGGTCAAGAACGCCCGTGAGATGGCGCTCCTGCCGTACACCACCACGGGTCGCTGAGAGGGGGCACCGCAATGAAGATCATTCTTACGCACGAGGTGTCCGGTCTCGGCACCCCGGGTGACATCGTCGAGGTCAAGGACGGTTTCGGCCGTAACTACCTGCTGCCCCAGGGCTTCGCGATCGCGTGGACCAAGGGCGCCGAGAAGCAGGTCTCCTCGATCAAGCGGGCCCGCGCGGCCCGTGAGGTCAAGGACCTGGGCCACGCCAACGAGCTGAAGTCGGCGCTGGAGGGCCTGAAGGTCACCCTGCAGGCTCGCGCCGGCCAGGGCGGCCGCCTGTTCGGTTCGGTCACCGCGAACGAGATCGCCGACGCCGTGAAGTCGGCCGGCGGTCCCGCGCTCGACAAGCGGAAGATCGAGCTGCCGGGCCACATCAAGACGACCGGTGGTTACACGGTGCAGATCAAGCTGCACCCGGACGTGACCGCCAAGTTCAACCTGAACGTGGTCGCCGCCAAGTAAGCGGAACGCATCGCGGCCCCCGGGACACCGTCCCGGGGGCCGCGATCGTCTGCTCAGCGGCCCAGCAGCGGCTGGGCGTCGTGGATCATGTCGGCGAGGTCGTCGACCGCGCGGTCGTCCAGCTCGCCCGCGGCCGTGTCGGCGATGCGGGCCAGCTCGGCCACGTCCGGGCGGCCGTCGGCGCCGCCGCGCAGCGCCACCGCGAAGAAGGCCGCCGCGTAGCAGACCCGCAGCCGCGGGTCGGCCCGGTCGAACGTGCCGTCCAGGTCGGCGGCCTCGACCGACTCGTACGCCTCGGACGCCTCCTTGCTCACCGGGTCCAGCCAGCGGACCCGCACCTGCGCCACCCGGCCGCGCGCCTCGGGCACCAGCTTGACCAGGTACAGCGCGGTCACCGAGTGCCCCGGGCCGACCTCGCCGCCGTCGACGCGGTCGTTGCGGAAGTCCTGGTCGGCGACGCGGCGGTCGTCGTACCCGATGAGCTGGTAGCTCTCGACGGTCGCGGAGTCGAACGTGACCTGGGCCTTGGCGTCGAGTGCGCGCAGCGACAGCGTCGCGGGCAGCCTGCGGACGAAGACGTCGCGGGCCTGGCGCCGCTCGGAGACGTACACGACGAACCCGTCGCCGCGGTCGGCCAGCCGCTCCATCAGCGCGTCGCCGTAGTCGCTGCCGACGCCTACGCCCAGCAGCGCGATCTGCTTGTCGGCCTCCGCGCGCACCTGGCGCAGCATCCGGTCGGCGTCGGTGTTTCCGGTGTTGGCCAGGCCGTCCGAGAGCAGGATCACCCGGTTGCTGTAGCCGTCGCGGAAGCCGTCCCGCGCGGTCTGGTAGCCGGTCACCAGGCCCGCGCCCAGGTTGGTGCTGCCGCCCGCGCGCAGCGAGTCGATCGCGGCGTGCAGGTCCTCCTTCTCCGACACCCGGGTCATCCGGCGCACCACCTTCGCGCTGTCGTTGAAGGTGACGATCGCGACCGCGTCGGTCGGGCGGAGCTGGTCGACCAGGGTGTGCAGCGCGTCGGAGACCAGGTCGAGCCGGCCGGGGTCGCCCATCGAGCCGGACACGTCGATCACGAACGTCAGCGCGGCGTCCCTACGCTGCCCGGCGTCCTCGGCGCGGGTCTGCAAACCGATGCGCAGCAGCCGCAGCGACGACGAGCCCGCATGGCTTCCGGGCACCCGCGTGCCGTCCACGTGCACCGCGAACCCGTCGCCGCGGGGCTGCGGATAGTGCTGGTCGAAGGCGTTGACGAACTCCTCGGGGCGCACGGTGTTCGCGTCGGGCAGCCGCCCGTCGGCGATCCGGCCCGCCGCGTACGTGTAGGAGGCGGTGTCCACGTCCAGGGCGAAGGTGGACTGGTTGTCGCGCTGGGGGTCGACGGCGGCGCCCTGGTCGCGGTCGGCCCCGGCCTGCGGTCCGGGCGGGGCTGGGCGGTCGGCGGAGGTCGAGGGTTCGCCCGCGGAGCAGCCTGCCGCGGCGAGCGCGACGGCGAGCAGGATGGCGGGGGCGCTGAGTCGCTTCATGCACCCATGGACGGGCCTGACAAGATCAAAAGCTCGTGATGTGTCGTACCTGAGACACAAGCGGAACCAATCGCGACACTCCTGACACCTGGCTGTTATCCGCCCGGACCGGGATGCAGCACCTTCCGGGAAACCGCGCCCACGCGGCCCTACCCGCGCACTGCCCCTCCGCCCCGCCACGCGCGGGTGGCTGCGACGCGTGCAGTTTCGGGGGAACTGCTGGAATCAGGCCACCTATTCGGGCCGTTTCCCCGAAACTGCGGCAACGAACGCGCGGCGCGGCGCCAGGCGGCGCGCACGCGGCGCGACGGGGCGTCAGGTGATGCTGAGCAGGACGGTGGCGGCGCCGCCGGCGACGACGGCGGCGCAGAAGCCGATGGTCGCGGCGCGCCAGGTGTCGCTGGCCCAGCGGAGCACGGCCGCCACCGCGAGCGCGCCACCCAGGGCCAGCGCCCAGCGCGGCGACGAGGAGATCAGGTCGCCCAGCGCCGCGGAGCGCTTGGATTCGCAGCCGCCGAGCCCGACCGCCAGGCACGCGGGGTCGGGGGTGCCGGGCAGCAGCAGCGCCCGCCCGAGCAGGACCAGTAGTGGCACGGCGAACCACCCGGTGGCCCACAGCAGCGCCGACCAGTAGTCGCGCTCGCCCGGCCCCTGGTCAGGCGCCGGGGCGTGAGCCGTGCGGGCCTCCGGCGGGGGGTGCTCGGCGAGGTTGTCCGGCCACCGGTCGTCCTCGTACGGCTCGTAGGCCTCGTGGGTGACGTAGGTGTGGAAGCCGCGGTCGTCGCGGTCGTCGTAGGACGGCTGGCCGTAGCGGTCGGCGGCGGAGCGCTGGCGCGGCACGGCCCGGTCGTCCGGATCGCCCCAGCCGCCGGCCCGGGTGTTGGGCGCGCCGTACGGCACCTGCCCCCACCCCTCGGGCTGCGACTGCCGGTCCGGATATCCCACGCGGGCAGCGTGGCCGAGACCGATGTCCCGGGCAATCGGCCGAACCGGCGAAAATCGGCGGACAACGATGTCATGATCTACGCCACGCCCGATCCGAAAATCTTGGCGATAATCTTGTGTGCACACCCTGTGTGTAGTGTTTTCCCAGGTCAGAGCGTTATGCACATCTTGTGGAATGCGCCTGTCCACAGGTTGTGCACAGCATCCCCCACAGGTCTTCCGGGGTTGTCCACAGGGTTGTCCGCAGGTCTGTCCACCGGGGTGTTTGTGCCCGGGCGGCGGCCCGCCTAGGGTCAATCAGATCCGCGAAAGTAGGGGGAGGCGCCGTGACGACAGTGGGTGACGGCGTACGGGGACAGGTCCTCGCGACCCAGCCTCCAGCCCCCGACCAGGCGGTCTACGAGCGCACTCCGCCGCAGGACGTGGCGGCCGAGCAGTGCGTGCTCGGCGGCATGATGCTGTCGAAGGACGCCATCGCCGACGTGGTCGAGATCCTGCGCGCCAACGACTTCTACAAGCCCGCGCACTCGACCATCTTCGAGGCCGTGCTCGATCTGTACGGTCGCGGCGAGCCCGCCGACCTGATCACCGTCGCGGCGGTGCTGGAGGCCAAGGCCGAGCTGTCCCGGGTCGGCGGCGCGCCGTACCTGCACACGCTGATCGCGACGGTCCCCACCGCGGCCAACGCCTCCTACTACGCGCGCATCGTCAGCGAGCGCGCCGTGCTGCGCCGCCTCGTCGAGGCGGGCACGAAGATCGTGCAGCTCGGCTACGGCTCGGCCGCGGGCACCGGCCGCGACGTCGACGACGTCGTCGACCTCGCCCAGCAGGCCGTCTACGACGTCACCGAGCGCCGCGTCAGCGAGGACTTCGCCGTGCTCGCCGACATGATCCAGCCGACGCTGGACGAGATCGAGGCCGTGGGCGCCGCCGACGGCACCATGCGCGGGGTGCCCACCGGCTTCCAGGACCTCGACGGACTGCTCAGCGGGCTCCAGGCGGGCCAGCTCATCATCGTCGCCGGTCGACCGGGCCTCGGCAAGGCCCTGGCGCTGGACACGCCGCTGCCGACGCCCGCCGGTTGGACGACCATGGGCGAAGTCGGCCCTGGCGACTGGCTCATCGGCGCCGACGGCCGACCGACGCAGGTGTCGCACGCGTTCGACGTGATGCACGATCGCCCGTGTTACGAGGTCGAGTTCTCCGACGGTTCGACCATCGTTGCCGACGCCGACCATCTCTGGAAGACCACCACCCGGGCAAGCCGTCGGCAGCGAGCCGAGACCAAGGCGGCCCACCAGTGGCCGGAGGCTGCCCGAGCCCAGGCTGAGGCCGTGCTCCGCGAGGCGATGGCCCAGGACGACGTGCTCGTGACGCTCCGCGAGGCGGAGTCGTTCGCCGGTCCGGTCTTCCGGCACGTGCTGCAGGTCGTCGCCGCTGAGGTCGGTTCGAGCGCGAAGGTGATCCGGCAGTACGAGCGGAATGGCCAGCCCTGGAACCGGGCCTGGCCGGCGTATTCGCGACAGGCGCTGATGCAGGCACTGCGCCAGCGGGTCGACCGGCTGATGAACGCGGAGACGACAGCAGCCCCGGTCGAACCCGTCACGACGGAGCAGATCGCGGCCACGCTGCACCACCCCGCCGACGGCAGGCTCAACCATGCGGTGGAGAACACCGCCGCCCTGGCACTTCCGGAGCGAACGGACCTGCCTGTCCCGCCGTACACACTCGGCGCCTGGCTCGGCGACGGGCATTCGCTGGCCGCTCGGATCACGACCGCCGACCCGGAGATGGTCACCTATATCGAGGCTGACGGGTTCTCGATGATGCCGGAGTCCGGCCTGTACCTGTACTCGATCAAAGTGCCGGAGCTGCCTCCGCTCGCCGACCGTGTGTGCGTGGTCTGCGGCGAACAGTTCACTCCCCAGGCCGTCAGTGTCTACACCTGTGGTCGATCCTGCGGCGGCCGGTCGAAGGGGATGGTGCCGCCAGAGGACCGCGAGGGCTGCGCCACGTGCGGCAAGGTCACTCCCGCCACCGGCGGGGTGTCCCGGCGGTGTGCCGAGTGCCATGCCCGGTTCGGGTCGTTCCTCGGATATCTGCGGGCCGCCGGTGTCTACGGTGACAAGCACGTCCCCGCCGCTTATCTCCGTGCTTCCGAGCGCCAGCGGCGCGACTTGCTCGCCGGGCTGATGGACACCGACGGAACGGTCGCGCCCACCGGCAACCTCCAGCTCACGTCGACCAGCGCGAAACTGGCCGACACCATGCAGGAACTGGTTATCAGCCTGGGCTACCGCTGCACCGTCACGACCAGGCGGGTGAAGGGCCGGACCCCGGAGTCCTCCACGGCGTACACCCTGAACTTCTCCACCGCAGACGAGATCTTCCGCCTGGAACGCAAGAAGCTTGCGCACAAGGAGCGCTGCCGGACGAGGAACCTGACCCGGACCGGCATCCGGTACGTGGTCGCTGTGCGACCGGTCGCCAGTGTCCCCGTGCGATGTGTGACCGTCGACAACACCGACCACCTGTACCTGGCAGGCAGGTCGATGATCCCGACGCACAACAGCACCGCGTCGATGGACTTCGCCCGTAACGCAGCGATCCGGGCGAACGCGGCCAGCGCCATCTTCTCGCTGGAAATGTCGAAGACCGAGATCGTCATGCGCCTGCTGTCGGCCGAGGCCAAGGTGCCGCTGCACGTGCTGCGCTCGGGCAAGCTGTCCGACGACGACTGGACCAAGCTCGCCCGGTGCATGGGCGAGATCTCCGAGGCGCCGATCTTCGTCGACGACACCCCGAACATGAACCTGATGGAGATCCGGGCCAAGGCGCGCCGCCTCAAGCAGCGGCACAACCTGAAGCTGATCGTCGTCGACTACCTCCAGCTGATGAGCTCGCCGAAGAAGACCGAGAGCCGCCAGCAGGAGGTCTCCGAGCTGTCCCGTGGCCTCAAGCTGCTGGCCAAGGAGGTCGAGTGCCCGGTGATCGCGGTGAGCCAGCTGAACCGCGGCCCGGAGCAGCGCACCGACAAGCGGCCCCAGCTGTCCGACCTGCGTGAGTCCGGCTCGATCGAGCAGGACGCCGACATCGTGATCCTGCTGCACCGCGACGACTACTACGACAAGGAGTCGCCGCGCGCGGGTGAGGCCGACTTCATCGTGGCCAAGCACCGTAACGGCCCCACCGACACCATCACGGTCGCCGCGCAGCTGCACTTCTCCCGCTTCGTGGACATGGCCTTCGGCTGAGCCCGGCATGCGGCGCGGACAGTGGGACGTGCTCGGCGTCATCTCCGCCGGGGGTGTGCTCGGCGCGCTCGCCCGCTACGGGCTAGGGGTCGCGTTCCCGCAGCCGCCGGACGGGTTCCCGTGGACCGTCTTCGCGATCAACGTGCTCGGGTGCGGGCTCATCGGCGTGCTGATGGTGCTGGTCACGCACGTGTATCCGGGGCGGCGCCTGCTGCGGCCGTTCGTCGGCACCGGCGTGCTGGGCGGGTTCACCACCTTCTCGACGTATACCGTCGACATCGTGCGGCTGCTGCACGCCGGAGCTCCGGGCACGGCGCTGGCCTACCTGGCCGGCACGCTCGTGTCGGCCCTGCTCGCGGTGTACGGCGGGACGGTGCTGACGCGATGGGCGGTGCGGCGGTGAGCGCGTTGCGGCTGACGGTGGTCGTCGGCGAGGACGACCGGGTGGCCCATCGGCCGCTCTACACCGAGATCGTGCACCGGGCGCACCGGGCCGGGCTGGCGGGCGCGACGGTGCTGCGCGGCGTCGAGGGATACGGGCGGTCCGCGCGGATCCATACCGACCGGCTGCTGTCGCTCTCGGCGGAGCTGCCGATGTTCGTGGTCATCGTGGACGCGGCCGAGAAGGTGCGGGCGTTCCTGCCGGAGCTGGCCGAGCTCGGCGTCGACGGGCTGGTCACGGTGGAGCCGGTGGAGCTGGTCGACCTGGGGGACCTGCCGTGACGGTGCTGCTGGTGGCGCTGGGCGCGGCGGTGGGGGCGCCGCTGCGATACCTGGCCGACCGGGCGGTGCAGGCCCGCCATGACTCGGTCTTCCCCTGGGGGACGCTGGCGGTGAACGTGGTCGGCTCGTTCGTGCTCGGCGCGCTGGCCGGCGGCGCGGCGACCAGCGATCTCGCGGCCCTGCTCGGCACCGGCTTCTGCGGCGCCCTGACCACGTACTCCACCTTCGGCTACGAGACCCTCAAGCTCGCCGAGTCCGGCGCCAAGGGCTACGCCGTCCTCAACGCCGCCCTCAGCATCACCCTCGGCCTGCTCGCCGCAGCGGCCGGCTACGCCTTGCTGAGTTGATCAGGAAGCTGTGCCCCCGACACGCCGTCGACCCGTGCCATAAGTTCATGATCGACGGAGAAGAGCGGGGCGGCCCAGAGGGCGAGGGTGGCGGGGTAGAGGAGGTAGCCGAAGCGGGTGGCGGGCATCAGGATGATGGCTGCCAGCAGGCCGACGGCGCAGACGGCGGCCACCGTGGCGGCGGAGCGGGGCGGGTGGCGCAGCAGCCAGGCGGCGATGGCCAGGGCGGTGAGGCCGAGCAGGGCCAGGGCCACGGTGCGGCCCGCCGGGACGTGCTCGGCGAGCAGGCGTCCCAGCAGCGGTGACGCGGCCGGGCTGGTGACCAGGCCGTGGCCGGTGGGGAACCGGATCACGTTCTCGATGAACGCCGCCGGTTCGACCAGCAGCGGCGGCAGCATGGCCAGCACGGGCAGGCCCACCGCCCCGGCGGCGTAGCGGATGCCCCGGCGGCGGACCAGGGCGTACGCGGCGAGCACCACCACGACCGGCCAGGCGAGCAGCTTCATCGCGGCGGCGGCGCCGATGGCGGCTCCCGCCCAGCCGAACCGCCGCCGGGCCGCCAGCGCGAGTGCGAGCAGGCACAGGGCCAGCACCGGCAGATCGTCGCCGCCGGTCGCCAGGGTCAGCGCGCACAGCGGCAGCACGGTGGCCGCCTGGACGGCGCGCACCAGGAGGCTGTCCTGGACCTGCGTGCCGCCGGTGCCGGGGCGGCGGAGCAGGGCGGCCGCGGCGACCACGCAGGCCGCGGTGGCGAGGGCGAACCAGACCCGGGCGTCGGTCCAGGCCGCTGCGCCGAACAGCGCGCGCGGCAGGCCGAAGACCGCCATCCCCGGCTGGTACGGCGTGTAGCCGAGCAGCGGATCGGACAGCCCCGCGATGGCATCCCGCCCGAGGTAGGGCGTGCCGGTGTCGAGCAGGCGCCGGGCGGACGCCTCGACGACCAGCACCTCCTCCTGGGCCCGGTCGCCGGCTCCCCCGGCGCGCGCGGCGGCCTGGAGGAGCAGCGGCAGCAGCGTGACGACCAGCCAGGTCACCGCGGTGACGGCGGCGCGGGCGGTGGGGCCGGTGAGCTTGGGCGTGGCGGGCGCCCGGCTCGCGGCGTACCGGATGAGCAGCTGGACCACGACGGCGGCGCAGGCGGCGGCGTAGCCCCAGACCGCGACGGCGCCCCAGGCCCGGTGCGGCGCCAGCGTCGACCCGGCGCCGGTGAACCCGGCGAACAGCGCGCTCAGGGCGTACAGCCCGAGGTCGGCGGCCAGGCCGCCGGCGGCCCGGTCGATCCGGCGCCACAGGTCACGGGCGGGGCGGCCGGATGCGCTGGTCATGCCGTGGAGTCTGACACCCGCCCGGTGCCGGTGCCACGCCCGGGGTTGCGCCGCTTCTGCGGCAGCTGCACCACCGCGCCCGGCCGGTGCAGCGGCTCGGCCAACTGAGTGATCTTGCCGCTGTCGATCAGCTCCATCAGCGCGGGCAGCGGCATCGGCTTGGCGAACAGGTGGCCCTGCCCGGCGGTGCAGCCGAGCTTCCACAGCATCTGCCGCTGGCTCTCCCGCTCCACGCCCTCCGCGACGACCAGCAGGTCGAGGTGGTTGGCCAGCTCCACGGTGGAGCGCACGACGGCGGCGTCGCTGATGCTGTGCTCCATCTGCACCACGAACGAGCGGTCGATCTTCAGCTCGCGGGCCTGGATGCGGGCCAGCACCGACAGCGAGGAGTAGCCGGTGCCGAAGTCGTCCAGGGCCAGCTCGCAGCCGAGCTCGGTCAGCTCGGCCAGCACCTGGTCGACGACGTCCAGCGGGCTCAGGTTGTGCGACTCGGTCAGCTCCAGCATGAGCGCGTCGCCGGGCAGGCCGTGGTCGTCGAGGCGGGTGGCGACCAGGGCGGGCAGCCGCCGGTCGAGCAGGCTGCGCGGGGAGATGTTCACCGCGACCGGCCAGCGGCATCCGGCCGCCCGCCACCGGGCCGCCCCGGCGAGGGCCTGGTCGAGCACCGCGTCGGTGAACGCGGTCAGCAGGCCGGACCGCTCGATCGGCTCCAGGAAGCTGCGCGGCTCGACCCGGCCGCGGTCGGGGTGCTGCCAGCGGGCCAGCGCCTCGGCGCCGATGGTGGCGCCGCTGGCCATGTCGACGATCGGCTGGAACTCCAGCGTGAACTCGCGCTGGGCCACGGCGCGCGGCAGCATGCCGCCGACGACCAGACGGGTGCGGTCGGCGGTGTCGCGGTCGGGTGCGTACACCGCGACCATCCGCCCGGTGCGCTTGGCCTGGTACATCGCGATGTCGGCGCGGCGCAGCAGCTCTACGAAGCCGCCGGTGGACGGGGCGGTGGCGACACCGGCGCTCGCCGACACCACCATCGGCATGCCGTCGATCTCGACCGGCTCCTGGAGCACCTTGAGCAGCGCCTCCGCCCGGTGCTGGGCCAGTGCCGGGGTCGGCACCGAGCGGTACAGCACCGCGAACTCGTCACCGCCGAGGCGGGACACGAGCGCGTCCGTCCCGGCCGCTTCCTCCAGCCGCCGCGCCACGGTGACCAGCACCTGGTCGCCCGCGCCGTGCCCGAGGGCGTCGTTGATCTCCTTGAAGTGGTTGAGGTCCAGCACCAGCAGCGCGGTCACGCCGCGGCGGGCGCCGCGGGTGTCCAGGGCCAGCGTGACCTCGTCGCGCAGCAGCCGCCGGTTGGGCAGGCCGGTGAGCGGGTCGTGGGTCGCGTCGTGGGCGTACTTGTCGGCGAGCTGTTCGAGCTGCACGAACGAGGTGGCGTTGCGGACCGAGGTGCCCAGCGCGCCCGCGAACGCGCGCAGGGTGAGCTGCTCGCGCTCGGACAGCGAGACCGGGCGCTGGAAGCACAGGCGCAGCTCGCCGACCTTCTCGCTGTCGCCGTCGCCGCCCAGCGGCACGACCGCGGTGCGGGCCGGGTCCGGCGGCACGTGGGTGGGGGTGCCCTGGTACAGGATCTCGGCGTGGGTGCCGCTGACCAGCTGCTCCAGGCCGGGCAGGCGGATCTCCACCTCGACCGTGTCGGCGGAGAACAGCGTCGCCGCGTTGCGGACGGCCTTGCGCAGCACCTCGTCCAGCTGCACCGCGTTCAGCGCGTCGGTCGCCTCGGCGAGCTGCTGCCAGGCCTTGCGCTCGGCCCGCGCCCGCACCCGGCCGCGATGGGTGAGGTGAAGGCTGAGGACGATCACAGGAATGACGATGAGCAGCTGCGGTTCCTGCTTGAGCACGACCAGCGTCAGCACCGCCACCGCGAAGCGCACCAGCGCCGAGCCCCAGCGCAGGTCGGGGTCGGCCAGGAAGCGGTCGCGCAGGCTGGTCTGCGTGGCCAGCGCGATGACGGGCAGCGCGATGACGTCGTCGGCCACCTGCGCGGCCAGGTAGGCCAGCGCGAGCAGGCCGAGATGGTGCACCGGGTCCTGGGCCGCGCTCGGCGCGAGTGACAGCACCGCCGCGGCGATGCCGCAGATGACGGTCTCCTTGGCCACGGCGAAGACGAACCGCATCGGCGAGGCCATCCGGTTCACGGCCCTGGCGGCGGTGGAGCCCACGACGGCGGCCAGCACCGCCCAGGGCATCGGCAGCAGGGCGGCGGCGACCAGGAGCGCGGCGTCGGCCCAGTGCACGTTGTGGTGGTTGGACCGGATGCGCACCTGCACGTTGGTGAGGGTCGCCAGCATCACCAGCAGGGCCATGCCGCCGGCGCGCAGCGCCAGTTCGCTGCCCACGGGTCTGGTGAGGGCGAAGCCCAGGGAGGCGAGGACGATGACCGCCCCCAGAGACGCAACTAGACCGACTAGCAGTCTGAGCTGCCGATCGGTCTGCTGCGAGGTGTTCGTCTGGTCGGCCACGTGCTGACCTCTTCCGTCAGGAGACAGATGGTCGTGAGTGCCGACAGCCTAAGCGATTTTCAGTTCCACTCGTGACTGCGCATTTCCGTCTCCTCGGCTCGAGCTGTCTGCTTGCCAACCTCTGCTGGAGAGCGTAGTTTCTGCGCGGTTGCTTTCAACTAGTACGTTCATAATTCAAACAAGTATGGCGATTTATCACAGTTAGTGGTGAGTCGCTTACTCGTCGTGTTCACTGTCAGTGTTCGACGCCTTGGCAACTAGGCTCTAGTCGTGACAGAACTACCCACGTCCGGAACCTCACCTCAACTGACTCATGTGGACGCCAAAGGCGCCGCGCGGATGGTGGACGTCGCCGGCAAAGAGATCACGGTGCGTAGCGCGGTCGCGGCCGGGCGGGTGCGCACCACGGCGGCGGTGCTGGACCTGCTGGCGGGAGCGGGCGTGCCGAAGGGCGATGCGCTCGGCGTCGCCCGGCTGGCCGGGATCATGGCGGCGAAGCGCACTCCGGAACTCATACCGCTGTGCCATCCCATCGCCGTCCACGGTGTCACTGTCGACCTGTCCCTCGCGACAGACGGAGTCGAAATAACCGCGACGGTGCGTACGGCAGACCGTACCGGGGTCGAGATGGAAGCCCTGACCTGCGTCGCCACCGCCGGGCTGGCCCTCATCGACATGATCAAGGCGGTCGATCCGGCCGCCAGCATCGAGCAGGTCCGGGTGCTGCGCAAGGAGGGCGGCAAGACCGGCCTGTGGGTACGCGACGACACGCCTGAGCCTTCCCCCGCCACCGTCGTCCCAAACACCGGGACACCGCGCGCCCATGTCGTCGTCGCCTCCACCCGCGCCGCGACCGGCGTCTACGCCGACACCGGCGGTCCTCTCCTAGCTGACGGACTGCGTGCGATGGGCTGCGAGGTCACCGGCGTGACCGTCGTCCCCGACGGCGAACCGGTCCGGCAGGCGCTGCTGGCGGCGCTGGCCGACCGCCCCGACGCGATCGTCACCACCGGCGGCACCGGGATCAGCCCGACCGACCGCACCCCCGAGGTCACCCGCGCCCTGGTCGACTACGAGGTCACCGGGATCGCCGACGCCGTCCGCGCGGCCGGGGCCACCCCGCTGGCGGCGCTGTCGCGCGGGATCGCGGGCGTCGCCGGGCGCACCCTCGTCGTCAACCTCCCCGGCTCCACCGGGGGCATCCGCGACGGCCTGGCCGTGCTCGCCAAGGTGCTGCCACACGCGGTCGAGCAGCTGCGCGGCGCGGACCACGCGACGCAGCCCGGCCCGGCCGCAGGACTAGGGTCGAACCCATGACCGCATCGACGCCTCGCGACTGGGCCGCCGCCCGCCGCGACGTACACGGCGCAGGCTGGAAGGCCCAGCGCCCGGCCGTCACCGTGCCGCTGCTCGACGCCGACGGGCTGACCCTGGCCGCGTCCCTGGCGCCCGGCACCGACCTGCCCGCCTTCCCCACGTCCAGCATCGACGGCTTCGCGCTGCGCGGCCGCGGCCCGTGGCGGGTCGGCGGCCGGGTGCTGGCCGGCGGCGTGCCCGAGCCGCTCACCGGCGACGGCGCCGCCGTCGAGATCGCGACCGGGGCGATGGTGCCCGACGGGACCGAGGCGATCCTGCGCGTCGAGCACGCCACCCGCAGCGGCGACCTCGTCGACGGCACCCCCAAGAGCGAGCGCGAATGGCGCCTGCCCGGCGAGGAGGCCCGCGCGGGCGAGGTGCTGCTGCCCGCCGGGACGCCGGTCACCCCGGGCGTCATCGGCCTGGCCGCGTCGTGCGGCCACGACACCCTGCCGGTACGGCCCGCGCCGCGCGCCGCCGTGCTGGTCTTCGGCGACGAGCTGCTCACCGAGGGCCTGCCCGGTGACGGGCGGGTCCGCGACGCGCTCGGGCCGTCGATCCCGGCGTACCTGCGGCGGCTCGGCGCCCACTGCGGCCCCGCCGCCGGCCCGATCAAGGACACGCTGGCCGCCCACGTCGAGGCGCTGCGGGCGGCCTTGGACGACGGCGCCGACCTGATCTGCACCACCGGCGGCACCATGCACGGGCCCGTCGACCACCTGCACCCCGCCCTGGCCGAGCTCGGCGCGCAGTACGTCGTGAACACCGTCGCGGTGCGGCCCGGGTTCCCGATGCTGGTCGCGGCGCTGCGGCACGGGGACCGTACGCGGTTCGTGGCCGGACTGCCCGGCAACCCGCAGTCGGCCGTGGTCGCACTGGTGTCCCTGGTCATGCCGCTGCTCGCGGGCCTGACCGGCCGTCCCGAACCGGCGCTGCCGCAGGCGACCCTCGGCGAGGCCGTGCCCGGCCGGGGCGACTACACCCACCTTGCGCTGGTGCGCCTCGACCCGGTGGACGGGCTGGCCCGGCCGGTCCCGCACGTCGGCTCGGCGATGCTGCGCGGGCTGGCCGGGGCGCAGGGGTTCGCCGTGATCCCGCCCGGCACCAGCGGCCGCCCCGGCGACGCCGTCGACCTGGTGGCCATCCCGTGACCGGACGCATCGCCATCAGCACGGTCACGACCGCGCCGCTCGACGTCACCGCGCACGAGGCGGCCGTCGCCGACCCGCGCGCCGGGGCCGTGGTCAGCTTCGCCGGGGTGGTGCGCGACCACGACCACGCCCGGCCGGTGACCTCGCTGACCTACGAGGCGCACCCGACCGCCGAAGCGGTGCTGCGCGAGGTCGCCGAGGAACTGGCGGCCGACCCGGACGTCTACGCGATCGCGGTGTCCCACCGGTACGGCCCGCTGGCCGTCGGCGACGTCGCCCTGGCGGCGGCGGTCGCCACGGCGCACCGGGCGGCCGCCTTCACCGCCTGCGCCCGCCTGGTGGACCTGGTCAAGCAGCGCCTGCCGATGTGGAAGCACCAGCTCTTCGCCGACGGCACCGACGAATGGGTCAACTGCCCGTAGCCCCGCACGCCGCCGGCGGGGCGCCGCGCCCCGCCGGCGGCGCGCGGGGTTCGCGCACTTTCGGGGAAAGTGCGCGAATCATGGGCCGGATTCCAGCACTTTCCCCGAAACTGCAACCTCACCGACCGCCTGGCGGGCGGCGGGTGGCGGGTGGCGGAGGAAGTGAGAGCGCGCCCCACCCGTGGTCGGGTGGGGCGCGCTTCGTCGTGCGGGGCCGTCAGCGGGTGGTGGCGACGGCCTGCCGGGCCGGGGTCGGGACCGCCTGGCGCACCTGGGGGATGCGCACCGGGACGTGGCCGAACGCGGGCTCGGCGCCGGGCCGCGACGGCAGCGCCGCCACCAGCACGATCAGCGCGATCGCCAGCGAGTTCTCGGCCAGCATGCCGAACAGTCCGTCGGCGTAGTGCGAGACCCCGGGGAGCTGGTGCTCGTAGGGCCAGATCGGGGAGATGAGGAACAGCAGGTACAGCCCGATCGCGGCGGCCGCGTGGCGCGCACCGACCAGCCACGGGAACCAGATCGGCTCGCGCAGGCCCGGAGTGGACCGGGCGCGGGCGAGCAGGCCCCGGCTGGCGGCGCGGCGGCGCAGCGCCTGGTCGCCCAGCGCGATGATCGCCGGGACGACCCAGACCAGGTGGTGCGTCCACGAGATCGGGCTGATCACGTTGGCGGTGAGGCCGACCAGCGTGAACGCGGTCAGCTCGTCGCCCTCGGTGTGCGCGGCGGTGGCCCGGGACAGGCCGACCGCGAGCAGCACCAGCGTGAACGCGATCCACAGCAGGCTCGGGGCGTTCGTGGTGTCGTACAGGCGGGACAGCAGGCCGGCCAGGGACTGGTTCGGCGTCATGTCCGCGGCGCCGACCCGCTCGGTCTGCCAGATCACGCTGCCGAAGTACATGGTCGACTCATGCGGCACCACCAGGTACGCCGCCGCGGTCGCCGCGATCGTCGCGCCGGTCGCGGTCGCCGCCGCTCGCCACTGCCTGCTGACCAGGAAGTAGACGATGAACAGCGCCGGGGTCAGCTTGATCGCCGTGGCCAGGCCGATGCCCACGCCCGCCCAGCGCCAGCCGCGCCGCAGCGCCACCATGTCCGCCATGACCAGCGCGAACAGGATCAGGTTGACCTGGCCGAAGCCCAGCGTCTCCCGGGACGGCTCGATCGCGGCGAACAGCGGCAGGGCGATCGCCACGGTGAGCCAGCGCGACCAGCCGCACCGGTCGGCGACCGGGACCAGCAGCACGGTCAGCACCAGCCCCAGCGAGACCAGCCCGATGAGGATGTTGATCCAGCCGGCGACCGCGCTGCTGACGGCGGCCATGGGCAGCATCGTCAGCGCGGCGAACGGCGGGTACGTGAAACCGAGCGTGGTGTTCGGTGCGATGTAGTCGTACAGCTCGCCGCCGCCGGCCCACCACTCCACCGCACCGTGATAGATCTTCATATCGAAGAAGTCGTACCACCGTCCGAAGTTCTGCTCGGTCGCCCAGGAGGCGTAGCAGACGGCGGCGACTATGCCGACCCGGACGAGGGTCCAGCGATCCCATCGCAGGGGTCGCCGGTCACGGAGGTTGCGGTGGCGCTCGGTGAGGCGGGGCAGACTGCGCACGCCGAAAGACGGCATGGCGTCGCCACCTCCTTCAAGGTCCCGGGGTTCGGTGTCCCGTTCGTGTCTGCTCAGCAGCCTAGAACGGCGGGGCACTCCAGTACCTCCCGTGTTACCCGACCGTGTCCGATCCCACACGCCTTTGCGACATTTCCAGCGGGTTAACGCATGGTGCGAAGTTCGAGTGATTGGCGTCACACCAACCCTGCAACCAGCACAGACACGCCCTACACATGTCGCAACTACCCGGACCGGGGCGGGGAAACGCGCCTGAAGGTCTCAGTTTGAATGCAACTGCCCGACAGCCTTCCGCTGCGCCTTCCGGATCGACTTCTGTGCGTCGTGGACGGCCCGGTTCGCCCGCCAGCCCAGGCTCGGCGAACCGGCCGTGTCGGCGGCCGCGAGCAGCAGGCCGCCCAGCAGGCCGAGGTTCTTGGCGAACTGCACCAGCTCCTCGCGCCGCTGCTGGGAGTCCTTGGCCAGCCAGAACGGGTGGTTGACCACGGTGGCCGGGATCAGCGTCCCGGCCAGCAGCGCCGCGGCGGGCCGGGGCGCGGTGCCGGTGGCCAGCATCACACCGCCGATGAGCTGGGCCGCGCCGTTGACGCGGACCAGGGACTTCGCCTCCGACGGCAGGCGTGGATCGACGCGCTCCAGCAGCGGGGCGACCTGCTCCGCCAGGGGCGCGGCCTGTTCGGCGTACCGCTCGGGCCTCAGCAGTGCGTGCGCGCCGGCGACGGCGAAGATCCCGCCCAGCAGGGCGCGCGCGACCCCTCGTACTGGTCTCATACCGCAATTATCAGGGGCGTTTGCCCATGCAAAGGACGAAATCCAAACCAGCCAGTTCGCTGTCGAAGAAGTAGTGGTAGCGGTAGCCCTGCACGCCCTGGCACTCCTTGGTGTCGCTGGTCGCGTCGAAACGCGCCAGCACCTGTAGCGCCCCGGGCTCGCAGTCGGCCATCACCAGGTCCGGGTCCTCCTCCGTGCCGCGGTTGGCCACGCAGTCGCCGGGCTGGGCGAACCGCGCCGTGCGGGGCGCGGCCGACGGGGTCACGGTGGTCACCGGCAGCGGCTCGGCCGCGGTCTCGAACGGGTCGGGCAGCACCCGCAGCGCGACCAGCACCGCGACGAAGGCGACCACGCACACGCCGAGCAGGGCCAGCCCGATGACCGCCGGGCCGCGGCCGCCCATCCGGGGGCGCGGCGGCGGCTGCACGATCGGCAGCATCTCGGTGATGCGGTGCACCGCCGCGGTCGGGTCTTCTTCGGGCTCGTTGCCGGTGCGGCGGTGGGCCGGGGTGTGCCGGGAGCGCTGCGCAGGGTCGTCGTGGGTGTACAAAACCGAGCTCCGCGTGGGACGAGACAGGGGTGCCTGCCAAGGTACCGTGCCCGCCATGCCCCTCGATTCCACCGTCACGCTGATCTCCGCCGCCGTGGGTGCCGTCTGCGGGGCGCTGACGCCCCGGATCGCGTACCGGCTGGCGGTCGAGTGGGACGAACCGAAGCGCACCGGCTGCGGCGCCTGCGCGGGGCCCTTCCCGCCGGGCCGGGCGGGCTGGCTGACCACGGCCGCGCGCTGCCCGTCCTGCCGCGCCGCCACCGGGCCGAGTCCGTGGTGGACCGTGCCGGTCGGGGCCGTCGCCGCGGCCGGGCTCGGGGCGAGCCTGCACGGCTGGCTGCTGGCCGCGTCGCTCGTGCTGAGCGTGGCCGGGGTGCTGCTCGCGGCGATCGACCTGAGAGTCCACCGGCTGCCCGATCCCATCGTGGGGGCCACGGCGCTGGGAGTCCTGGCGCTGGTGACGGCCGGGGCGGTCAGCGGCCGCGACTGGTCGGCCCATCGCGGCGCGCTGCTCGGCGGGCTGGTGCTGCTGCTCGGATACGGGCTGGTCAGCGTGCTTACCAGCGGGGCGTGGGGCCTCGGCGACGCCAAGCTCTCCGGGGTCCTCGGCCTGGTCCTCGGCTGGTTCGGCTGGGGCATGGTCGTGACGGGGGTGGTCCTCGGCGTCGTGGTCAACGGTCTGACGGCGATCGTCTATCTGATCTTCCGCCGGATCGGGCGGCGGGATTCGCTGGCGATAGGCCCGGGTCTGCTGGTCGGCGCATGGGCCGCGATCGTGCTGCCGGTCGTCTTTCCGGTGATCTTCGGTTAACGATCAGCATCGATCACCGCTTCAGGTCGGCCGCTCGGTGCCGGAATCCGGCGCAGCGGCATTGTGGATCATGGGCCGTGCGTACCCGCGTCGAACCGGTCGTCCGGCGACCTGCCGACGGCGGATGAGACATGAGCCGGTCCCGCATTCGGGGCGGCCTGGTGGCGGCGGTCGCACGTTTTTCCGACCCGTGACGGCATATCCGAATTGCCATTAATCGCGCCAATAACCTGTTAACGCATAACTGCGATGGTCCGAGCGGGGTGCGACGGGCTGCCGGGGCCTACCGGCGGGTGGCGGCCAGGGCCTGCTCGCGGCTGTGCACGCCGAGCTTGTCGTACAGGCGGCTGACGTAGGTGCGGACCGTCGACTCGGCCAGCCGCATGCGCAGGGCGATGGCGGCGAGGCTCCCGCCGGCGTGCAGCTCGCGCAGGATCTCCTCCTCGCGCGGGCTCAGCTGCTGGGTCGAGTTGCGGCGGCGGGCCAGCACGGCGGCCAGGTCGGGGGCGGTGAACGACGCGGGCGCGACGGCGGCGTGCCGTACGGCCGCCATCAGCAGCTCGACCGGCCCGGTCCGCGGCAGGTACGCCGACAGCCCGGCCTGGAGGGAGCGCAGCAGCAGGTTGTCCTCGGCCGGGCCGGTCAGCACCACGCCGAGGCGGGGGCGGCTGTCGCGCAGCTCGGCGGCCAGCGGCAGCGCCCCGGGCACCGCGGCGTCGAGGGTGACCACGTTCGGCTCGTGCTGCCCGACGAGCGCCAGCAGCCGGGCCGGGTCCGCCGCCTGGCCGACCAGCTCGATCTCGGGATCGTCGGCGCACGCCGCCGCGTAGCCGAGCTGCACCATGGTCACCGGATCCACCGTCACCAGCTTGATCGACACAGACACCTCCGTTGTGACGCTGCGTTACTCCCTCCTACGTAGCGTCCGGGGCGTGTCCGGTGTCACTCCTGCGACGGTGATGTCATCCCTGCGGGGGCACGGTCCCAGCCGTTCGGGCCGGGCGGCCGGCCGATCAGAGCAGCCGCAGCTGCTGCTCGCGGGGCCGCTGCGGGCTCTGCTCGTTCAGCTGCTCCAGCAGCCCCGCGTCGATGGGCTGGAGGAACGGCGTCGGGCGGCAGTCGCGCTCGCTGCCGAACCGGGCCCGTCGCGCCGCGTGGCTGACGTACAGCCGCCGCTGCGCCCGGGTCAGGCCCACGAAGAACAGGCGCCGCTCCTCGGCGATCTCCGCCTCGGTCGGCGAGTTGCCCGGCATCCGCAGCGGGAGCAGGCCGTCCTCGCACCCGGCCAGGAACACCACCGGGAACTCCAGGCCCTTGGCCGCGTGCAGGGTCAGCAGGGTCACCGCCTCGGCCCGCGGGTCCAGCGCGTCCACCTCGGCGCCGGTCGTCACGTCGGCCAGGAACTTCTGCAGGTCGGCCCCGCACCGCTGGGCCAGTGGCATCAGCAGGTCGACCGCCGACCACACCTCGTCCGGTTCCGGGGTGGCCCGGCCGAGCGCGGGGCGCTCGATCAGCACCTTCGCGGTCAGCGTCAGCCGGGCCGCGACGGAGCCGTTCAGGCCGGTGGCCAGCCGCATCTCGGTGACCAGGGCGTTCACCCCGGCGCGGTCGCGCAGCCGGTCGTGCGAGCGCTTCTGCACCGGCACGCCGGCCCGGGACAGGGCGTCGACGATCGCGGCGGCCTGCGCGTCGGTGCGGTACAGCACCGCGATGTCGTTGAACGACACCGTCGTCCCGGTCACGCCCCGGGTGTCCGCGCGGGTCCGGTGCGACACCCCGCCGACCAGCTCGTCGACCTTGCGCGCGATGAACGCCGCCTCGTCGGACGGGCTGCCCGCGGCGAACCGGCCGATCAGCGGGGCGTCGGGGTCGACCCGGGCCGGGTCGAGGCGGCGGCCGGGCACCAGCGACGACGGGGCGATCGCCTGCACCGCTGCGGCCAGGATCGGCGCGGCCGAGCGGTAGTTGCGGGTCAGCCGCACCACCCGGGCGTCGGTGAAGTCACGGGAGAACTGGAGGAAGAACGAGACGTCCGCGCCCCGGAACGAGTAGATCGCCTGGTCGGGGTCGCCGATGGCGCACAGGTTGCCGTCGCCGGGCACCAGCAGGCGCAGCAGCGCGTACTGGTCGGGGTCGACGTCCTGGTACTCGTCGACGAAGACCCACGGCCAGCGGGCGCGCAGCTTGTCGACCAGCGACGGCTGCGCCCGCAGCAGCGTGACCAGCCGCGGCATCAACTCGTCGAGCATGATGCCGTCGGGGCAGCCGGGCTCGTCGACGACGGTGAGATTCGGCTCCTGCTCGCGCAGCACCGACAGGGCCAGCGCGTGGAACGTCGACACGGTCACGTCGTCGGCGACCGGCCCGAGCAGCGAGGTCAGCCGGTGGCGCAGCTCGTCGGCGGCCCGGCGGGTGAACGTGATCGCCAGGCACTCCTCCGGGTACACGTTCATCTCGGCGCACAGGTATGCCAGCCGGTGCGTCAGCGTGCGGGTCTTGCCGGTGCCGGGACCGGCCACGATCAGCAGCGGCCCACCCGGCGCGGACGCGGCGACGCGCTGCATCGCGTCCAGCCGGTCCAGCAGGCCGGTGCCGACCTCCTCCATCCCCGCGAGCATCGGCTCGAACGGCTCGTGCGGCGACGCCTCCGGCGCCAGCGGCGGCGCGCTGACCGGCTTGCGCGGCGAGGCGCGCCGCACCACCGGCTTGGCCGGGGTGGGCGCCTTCGGCTTGCGCGGGGCGGGCACCGGCACGGCGGGCAGGTCGAACAGCGTGTCGGCGGTGCTGTGCGGGCGCAGCTCGTCCGGCTCGAACAGGCGGATCACGCCGTACTCGCCGTCGTAGCCGGGGACGCGGTGCACGGCGCCGGTCCGCAGCCGGCGCACCGACTCGCCCAGCAGCTCGCCGCCGACCGCCGCGATCTCGGCCACGGGCACCTCGGTCAGGATCGACAGCTCCGAGCCCAGGGCCGCGACCAGTGCGTTCACCCTGCCCTCGACGGTACGGGTCTTCGGCCCGACCCCCTCGATCTCCCCGACGATCTCGGGCAGCTGCACCAGGTGCGTCACGGGCTTGGCGTGCGCCGGGGCGAGCCCTTCGGCCCGGTCGGCCAGCGCCTCGACCCGGGCGAGCACGCCGATGGTCAGCGGCCGCTCGCACACCGGGCACAGGCCGCCGGTCTCGCGCGACTGCGCCGGGGTCCAGTTGACCCCGCAGTCGCGGTGCCCATCCCCGTGGTATTTGCCCTCTTCCGGGAAGAACTCGATGGTTCCGGCCATCCCCGGGCCCCCGGCCAGCGCGTTCTTGACCGCGTAGTAGTCCAGGGGGCAGTCGAACCGGGTCGCCTCGCGGGCCAGGGCCTGCGGCGAGTGGGCGTCGGAATTGGACACCAGCGTGTATGCGTCCAGGCTGGACACCCGGTGGTTCATCGCCGGGTCGCTGGACAGGCCGGTCTCCACCGCCGTGATGTGCCCGGCCAGATCGGCGTAGCAGTCGGCGATCGCGTCGAAGCCCGACTTCGAGCCCAGCGCCGAGAACCAGGGCGTCCAGATGTGCGCGGGCACCAGGTAGGCGTCCGGGCTGGCCTCCAGCGTGATCTCCAGCAGGTCGCGCGAGTCCAGGCCGAGGATCGGGCGGCCGTCGCTGGCCAGGTTGCCCACCCGGCCCAGGCGCTCGCGGAACCGCTGCGCCGCATCGAGATCGGGCAGGTAGATGAGGTGATGCACCTTTCGGGTGCGGTCGCCCCGCTTGTAGATGGTGGAGATCTCGACACTGAGCATGAACCGGGCGGGATCGCCCGAAGCCAGGCGCGGAGGCAGTTTCTGGGCCACGTCCCGCTCGGTCTCGGGGCTCAACCGGTACAGCCCCGGCTCGGCTTCGCGCAGATGGGTGCGCAGATGCTCGAACCAGGCCGGGTGGGTGACGTCGCCGGTGCCCAGCAGCGCGATGCCCTTGCGCCGGGCCCACCAGGCGAGCACGGGCAGCTCAAGGTCCTTGCTGCACGCGCGCGAGTACCGCGAGTGGATATGCAGATCAGCAGTCCAGACGGGGGGCACACGGAATCCTGACACGCTTGCTGCCCCCGTCCACACCCGCCACGCACATCCGTGACAGTTCTAACGGAAAACCCCGACAATTCAGGGGGCGCGCAGCTCCACCAGGGTGACGTCCGGCGGGGCGCCGACCCGGACCGGCGGGCCCCAGTAGCCGGCGCCGTTGGTGACGTACACCTTCGTGCCGTCGACGTCGCCGAGGCCGGAGATCACCGGCTGCTGCAGGGCCGCGATCAGGTTGAACGGCACCAGCTGGCCGCCGTGCGTGTGCCCGGACAGCTGGAGGTCGACGCCGTGCCTCGACGCCTCGTGGGCCTGCACGGGCTGGTGGGCCAGCAGGACGACCGGTCGGCTGGTGTCGCGGCCGTCCAGCGTACGGGCGAAATCCGGTCCCTTGCCCGGTCCGTCGCTCGCGCCGCTGACATCGTTGACCCCGGCCAGGTCCAGGCCGTGGATGGCCAGCCGCTCGTTGCGCAGCGCCCGCAGTCCGAGCCGTTCCACCTCGGCGACCCACTCCTCGGCGCCGGAGAAGTACTCGTGGTTGCCGGTGACGAAGTAGGCGCCGTTGCGCGAGCGCAGGTCACGCAGGGGCGCGGCCTCGTCGGCCAGCTCGGCGACGCTGCCGTCGACCAGGTCGCCGACGATCGCGACGATGTCGGCGTCCATGCCGTTGAGGGCGTTCACGATGCGGCGGGTGTGCTCGACGCCGGTCAGCGGGCCGAGGTGGATGTCGCTGGCCAGCGCGATCCGGTAGCCGTCCATGCTGCGCGGCAGCTTGGCCAGCGGGATCTGGATCCGCTTGACCACCGGCCCGGACAGGGCAGTCTTCGCCCCGTACGCCGTGATCCCGGTCGCGGTGAGCCCCGCGAAGATCGCCGCCCCCCGCGCGATGAACAACCGCCTGCTCTCGGCCTCCGCCGCCACCGCGCTCGCACCCACACCGCCGCCGCCGCCGTCGCCGTCGCGGTCGCTCGATCGTCCAACTTGCCCGGCAATCGGGGCAATGACCGGCTTGCTTTCGCCCGACTGCCCGGCAACTTCGCTGACCTTGGTCAGGCCGACGGACTCGGCGACGATCGTGGTCTCGGCGACGATCGTGGTCTCGGTGGCGGACGGGGTCGCGGTGGCGGACGGGGTCGCGGTGCGGCGGCGCAGGGACCGGTTGGCGAGGGCGCGCGGGAGTTCCAGGATCAGCAGGACCAGGAGCAGGTAGAACAGGACGGCGAGCCAGAGGTAGCCGGCCAGGGGGACGAACGTGCTCGCCTTGGCGCCGATCGCGCGGGGCAGGATGAACGCGCCCAGCAGCAGGGCGACCAGGGCGAACAGGATCGCCGTGCCGATCTTGCGGGCCCGGCCGGGCCGGGTCGTGTCGCGCACCATCCGCTTCCACAGGTACCAGTGGATCGGGCCGACGACGAGCAGCACGATGCTGAAGAAGACCAGCGCCTGGAGCACGGTGTTCCTTCGGGTTCGGGGGTCAGCCGCCGGCGAACGGCGGGAGGACGTCCACTGTCGCACCGGTGGGGATCGGCGCGCGACGGTCGTGCCACGCTAGCCCGTCAACCAGGAAGCTGGCTGAAAGCAGCACCCGGGCGAGAGCATCGCCACGGTTCGCGCCCAGCTCCTTGACCAGCTGGCCGAGGTCGAGCCCGGCCGGGTACGACTCCTCCAACACCCCGGCCGCGGCCCGGGCTCCGGCGAAGTAGCGCACTGTGATCACGTCATCCTCCGATGGCGGACATGGGGCGGGCGGGCTGAAGGAAGTCGGGGTTGTCGATACCGTGACCGGGCAGTTTGCCCCACATCGCGTCGCGCCAGCGCTGCGCGACCTCCTCGTCCCCGGCTCCGCCGCGCAGCAGCCCGCGCAGGTCGGTCTCGCCGCGGGCGAACAGGCAGTTGCGCACCTGGCCGTCGGCGGTTAGCCGGGTGCGGTCGCAGTCGCCGCAGAACGGCCTGGTCACCGAGGCGATCACACCGACCTTCGCCGGGCCGCCGTCGACCAGCCAGGTCTCGGCCGGTGCCCCCGCACGCTCGGCCGGATCGGGCGACAGGTCGAACTCCGTGTGCAGCGAGGCGAGGATCTCCTCGGCGGTCACCATGTCCGTACGGCTCCAGCCGTGCTGCGCGTCCAGCGGCATCTGCTCGATGAAGCGCAGCTCGTACCCCTGCTTGAGCGCGAAGCGCAGCAGCGCCGGGGCCTCGTCGTCGTTGACGCCGCGCAGCAGCACGGTGTTCAGCTTGACCGGGGTCAGCCCGGCCTCGGCCGCCGCGGCCAGGCCCGCGATGACGTCGTCGAAGCGGCGGCGGTGCGCGATCGCGGCGAAGCGGTCGGGGTCGAGGGTGTCCAGCGAGACGTTGACCCGGTCTAGCCCGGCGTCGCGCAGCGGCGCGGCCAGCCGGGCCAGGCCGATGGCGTTCGTGGTGACCGACAGGTGCGGCCGGGGGCGCAGCGCGGCCGCCGCGGCCACGATGCCGACCAGGCCGGGGCGCAGCAGCGGCTCGCCGCCGGTGAAGCGGACCTCGGTGACACCGAGCCGGGTCACCGCGATCTCGATCAGCCGCCCGACCTCGGCATCGGTGAGCACCTCGGCGTTGGGCAGCCAGGGCAGCCCTTCCGGGGGCATACAGTACGAACAGCGCAGATTGCAGCGATCGGTCAGCGAGACCCGCAGATCGACAGCACGGCGCCCGAATCGGTCGACGAGGCCGGATCGGTTGGAGGTCACTTCACGACGGTAGCGCGCGTAACCGGAATGCGTGCGCACCGGTCTACCTGGCAAGATGCGCGGTCGTGCTGCTGACCCTCTCCACGACGCACCGCCCGGCCACGGACCTGGGCTACCTGCTGGTCAAACACCCCGAGCGGGTGCACACCTTCGATCTGAGCACCGGCACCGCGACCGTGCTCTACCCGCAGGCCGACGAGCAGCGCTGCACCATGGCGCTGCTGCTGGAGGTCGACCCGCGCCGGCTTGTGGACGGCAAGGCCGAGGGACAGCTCAACCAGTACGTCAACGACCGCCCGTACGCCGCATCCAGCCTGCTGGCAGCCGCGCTCAACCGGGTCTTCCGCACCGCCGCCCGCGGCGTGTCCAAGGACCGGCCGGAGCTGGCCGCCACCGCGATTCCGCTGGAGGTGCGGGTGCCGGTGTTGCGGGCCAAGGGCGGTCTCGCGCTGGCAGAACGCCTGTTCACCCCGCTGGGCTGGACTCTGGCCGGTTCGGCGCTGCCGCTGGACGAGGCCCGTCCCGAGTGGGGCGACAGCCGCTACCTCGACCTGACCCTGTCGGGGCAGGTACGCCTCGCCGACGCACTCAACCACCTGTACGTGCTGCTGCCCGTGCTCGACGACGCCAAGCACTACTGGGTCGCGCCCGATGAGATCGAGAAGCTGCTGCGCGCGGGCGAGGGCTGGCTGTCCGCGCACCCCGAGCGGCCGCTGATCATCCGGCGCTACCTGGCGCACAGCCGTGCCCTGGCCGAGCGCGCCGACGAGCAGCTGGCGCCGCTGGCGGAGGCGGCCGCCGACGACTCGGTCGCCGAGCACGCGGCCGAGAAGCCCAAGCCCCTGAACCTGGTGCGCCGTGCCGCGGTGCTCGCCGCGCTGGCCGAGACCGGCGCCGCCCGCGTGCTCGACCTGGGGTGCGGCGGCGGGGCACTGCTCGGCGACCTGATGAAGGACCAGCGCTACACCGAGATCGTCGGCGCGGACGTGTCGCCCCGGGCGCTGGAGCTGGCCGAGCGGCGGCTGCGCCTGCACCGGCTGCCCGACCGGCAGCGGGCCCGGATCAGCCTGGTCCAGTCGGCGCTCACCTACGTCGACGAGCGGCTGCGCGGGTACGACGCGGCCGTGCTGATGGAGGTCATCGAGCACCTGGACCTGCCCCGGCTGCCCGCCCTGTGCGCGGCGGTCTTCGGCGACGCCCGGCCCGGAGCGGTCATCGTGACCACCCCGAACGTCGAGTACAACGTCCGCTACGAGCACCTGCCCGAGGGCGAGCACCGCCACGACGACCACCGCTTCGAGTGGACCCGGGCAGAGTTCGCGCGCTGGTGCGACGAGGTCGCCGCCGAGTACGGCTACACCGTGGCCCTGCGCGGCGTCGGCGACCCCGATCCGGAGGTCGGCACCCCGACCCAGCTCGCCCTGTTCACCAAGGCCACGACCGCGACGGAGGCGGCGGCATGACGATCCTCGACCTTCCCGACCTGGCCCTGGTGGCGCTGGTCGGCATCTCCGGCTCGGGCAAGTCCACCTTCGCCCGGCGGCACTTCGTGCCCTCGCAGGTGCTGTCCAGCGACACGTTCCGGGCCATGGTCCGCGACGACGAGAACGACCAGTCCGCGACCGGCGACGCCTTCGACGTGCTGCACTACGTGGCGGCCAAGCGGCTGCGCGCCGGGCGGCTGACCGTCGTCGACGCCACCAACGTGCAGCCGCACGCCCGCGCCGCGGTGGTCGCCACCGCCCGCGCGCACGACGTGCTGCCCGTCGCCATCGTGCTGGACACCCCGGAGCCGCTGTGCTGGGAGCGGACCCAGGCCCGGCCCGACCGGGCGTTCGGGCGCGAGGTGCTGCGCCGCCAGCACCGCGACCTCCAGCGCTCGCTCAAGCACCTGGCCCGTGAGGGCTTCCGCAAGGTGTACGTCGTGCGCGACCCCGACACCGTCGAACTGCGCTACGAGCGGCTGTTCAACGACCGCACCGACCTGACCGGCCCGTTCGACATCGTCGGCGACGTGCACGGCTGCCGCGTCGAGCTGGAGTCGCTGCTGCTCGCGCTGGGCTGGGACCTGGTCCGTGACGGCGACGGCAGGGCCGTGGACGCGAGCCACCCGCTGGGGCGTACGGCGGTGTTCGTCGGCGACCTGGTCGACCGCGGCCCGGACACCCCCGGCGTGCTGCGCCTGGCCATGAACATGATCGCGGGTGGCCGTGCCCTGTGCGTGGCGGGCAACCACGAGAACAAGCTGCTGCGCCACCTGCGCGGCCGCCAGGTGCAGCTGACGCACGGGCTGCCCGAATCGATCGCGCAGCTCGCCGCCGACCCCGTCGACGGGCTCGACCGGTTCCTCGACGGGCTGGTCAGCCACTACGTGCTCGACGGCGGGAAGCTGGTCGTGGCGCACGCCGGGCTCAAGGAGGAGTACCACGGGCGCACCTCCGGCCGGGTCCGCGCCTTCGCCATGTACGGCGACACCACCGGCGAGACCGACGAGTACGGCCTGCCCGTGCGCTACCCGTGGGCGCAGGAGTACCGCGGCCGCGCCATGGTCGTCTACGGCCACACCCCGACCGTCACCCCGGAATGGGTCAACAACACCATCTGCCTGGACACCGGCGCCGTGTTCGGCGCCCGCCTCACCGCGCTGCGCTACCCGGAGCGCGAGCTGGTGTCGGTCGAGGCCGCAGCCGAGCACTACGCGCCCGCCCGGCCGCTGCGCGCCCCCGTTCCCGACCGGGCGCCGGGACAGCTGCGGCTGTCCGAGGTCACCGGTCGGCGGCACGTGCAGACGCCGTATGGCACCGTCACCGTGCCCGCCGAGCACTCTGCCGCCGCACTGGAGGTGATGAGCCGGTTCGCCGTCGACCCGCGCTGGCTGCGGTGGCTGCCGCCGACGATGGCGCCTGCCTCGACCTCGGCGCAGGACGGCTACCTGGAGCACCCGGTCGAGGCACTGGCCGACCTGCGCGCCGCCGGCGTCGACCGGGTGGTGTGCGAAGAGAAGCACATGGGCTCCCGGGCGGTGGTGCTGGTCTGCCGCGACGCGGCCGCGGCGGCCAAGCGGTTCGTCGACGACGGCAGCACCGGGGTGGTCTACACGCGTACCGGGCGGCTGTTCTTCGAGCCTGAGCGCACCGAGCAGCTGCTGGAGCGGGTCCGCGCCGCCGTGACCTCGGCCGGGCTGTGGGAGGAGCTGGAGACCGACTGGCTGCTGCTCGACTGCGAGCTGCTGCCCTGGTCGGCCAAGGCGCGCACCCTGATCGACCAGTACGCCGCCGTGGGCACCGCGGGCCGGACCGTGCTGCCCGCCGCCCTGGCCGTGCTCGACGCCGCCGCGGGGCGGGGGCTGGACGTGACCGCGCTGCGCGACCGCCTCGGCGCCGGGCTGCGCGACGTCCAGGCGTTCACCGACGCCTACCGCCGCTACGCCCCAGCCGACGCCGAGGTGACCCTCGCGCCGTTCGCGGTGCTGGCTGCGCAGGGCCGCACGTTCGCCGACCGGGACCACGGCTGGCACCTGGAGCTCGCCGACCGCCTCGTCGCGGCCGACCCGGCCGGGTTCACGCCGACGCGGCGGCTGGTGCTCGATCTGTCCGAACCGGACGCCGCCGAGCGGGCCACCGCCTGGTGGCTGGAGCTGACCGGGGCGGGCGGCGAGGGCATGGTGGTGAAGCCGTACGCCGGGCTCGGCGTGCGCGACGCCAAGGGTCGGCTGGTGCAGCCGGGCGTGAAGTGCCGGGGCCGGGAGTACCTGCGGATCATCTATGGGCCGTCGTACACCGAGCCGGAGCAGCTCGCCGGGCTGCGGGACCGGCGGCTGGGCCGCAAGCGGTCGCTGGCGCTGCGCGAGCACGGCCTCGGCCTGGCCGCGCTCGCCGAGGCGGCGGCCGACGGGCCGCTGTGGCGCGTGCACGAGCTGGTATTCGCCATTCTGGCCAGCGAGTCCGAGCCGGTGGACCCGAGGCTCTAGCGGGGGCTCTTTCCATTCGGAAAGTGCCCCCTGGGCTGGGCGGGGCGCGTGGAGATCGATGTTTCTGGTCGGAAGGTGCGTGCTGAGCGCAGGTTCCGACCGCAGACATCGATCACCCCCGCCCGGCCAGCCCCAGGCAGGCGGTGGTCGTCTCGCGTACGCCGGGGGCGAAGGCGGCGCCGAACAGGGCCGTGTGCAGCAGGTACATCGAGAGCTGGTGCAGCGGGACGCGCTCGCGCCAGCCCTCGGCCGGCGTCCACGCCTCGGCGTACGCGGCGAGGATGCGGTCCAGGTGCGGTGCGCCGCCCCACAGGCCGAGGTAGGCCAGGTCGGTCTCCCGGTGGCCGCCGTGCGCGGCCGGGTCGACCAGCCAGCAGCGGCCGTCGGTGTCCCACAGCAGGTTGCCGGTCCACAGGTCGCCGTGGATGCGGGCGGGCGGTTCGTCGCCGCCGACGCGGTCCAGGCCCGCGATCACCCGTTCGACCCGGGCGGTGTCGGCGGGCTCCAGCGCGCCCCGGTCGACCGACAGCTTCAGGTACGCCGCGAGCCGCCGCTGGCCGTACCACTCGTGCCATACGCCGCTGACCTGCGTGTTGTCCATCGGGGCCGAGCCGTGGAAGCCGGGCCACGGCGCCCCGAACGCCTCGGCCCCGGCCCGGTGCAGCGCGGCCAGCCCGCGGCCGAACTCCTCCGCGCCGCGCGCGGTCGGTGACCCGTGCTCGACCCAGGCCATGCCCAGCAGGTCCGGTGTCTGCACCAGCACCTCCGGCACCGGCACCGCACCCGGCTCGGCCAGCCAGCGCAGGCCGTGGGCCTCGGCGGCGAAGAAGCCGTCCGGCGCCGCACCGCCGCTCTCGGGCCACGACTTGGCGAACACGGATTCGCCGTCGTCGAAGGTCAGCCGGGAGGTGTGGCAGATCGAGCCGCCGTCGACGGGGGTCTCCCGGATGCGCTGGTGGTGCAGGAACGTCGGCAGCAGGTGCGGGTTTGCCCGCAGGTAGGCCAGATCCATGCGTCGATTGTCCGCACCCGCCACCCGGGCCCGTCGGGAAGGGCACCTTCTGCGACGCGAAGCGATGAGCAGGTGCCCTTCCTTACCTGCGGGTACGGGCGCGGGCGCGGTGGCGGTGGATGGGGGCGTTCGGGTCGGCGGGCCAGGGGCTGATCGTGTGCGGGGGCAGGCCCTGGGCCAGCGCGCCGGACAGCAGGTGGGCCAGGCTGTAGTCGGGGTCGGCGCGCAGCGCGCGTTCCAGGGCCGCCCCGGCCAGGACCCCGTTGCCGCCGCGCCAGGCGCACCAGCCCAGCAGTGTGGCGATCGGGGCGACCAGGCCCGGTTCGCCGCGGCGGGTCAGGTCGAGCCAGAAGTCGAGCTGCCAGTCGGCGTCGTCGGTCCGCGACCAGGCATGGTCCCGGCAGGGCAGGTCGTGCAGGACGAGGCTCAGCCAGGCCGCGTCGTCGTCGTCGAGCCGCCCGCCCGCCGCGGCCCGGTCCATCGCCCGGTCGATCGCGGCGGTCCCCGCCGATCGCAGCGCCTCCTGCTCGTCGTCGGCGCCCGACAGCAGCGTCAGCAGCCGCAGCTCGGCCCGGTCGACGGCCTGGGTCATGGCCAGGGCGGCCAGGTTGCCGATCGGCTCGACCAGCCGCAGCACCGCCTCCCGGTCGGGCAGCACGGTCATGCCCTCGTACGTCGCGGCCGCGGCCGCCGCGGTGGCGCTGCTGTCGAACAGCTCCCCCTCGGGCGGGGTGCAGTCGGCGCACCGCAGGCAGTGGTATCGGTCGCCGTCGCGATGCAGCGCCTCCGCCACGTGGTATCCGCGCTGGTCGAGTCCCTGCATCAGCTCGCGGGTGCGCTCGGCGGCCGCCGGGTCCGGTCCGTATCCGACGAGCATGGCGGTGGTGACCGGGGCACCGCGCCGGCCGGCCCGGGTGAGTAGCCGGGCGAAGTCCCGCAGGGTCTGCGCGGCCGGGGCGGCGACGTCGGCGCGTGCCCCCACGCTGATGCGGCGCCCGCGCAGCCCGATCACGACGACGCTGTCGGTGGGATGGAAGCCCAGCAGATACGGCACGTAGGCGATCAGGTCGGCGCGGTCGCTGAAGGTGTAGGTCGGGATCGAGGCGCTCATGCGGCCAGCGTCGCGGCAGGTGCCGTGCGCGGGCCAGCGATGATCGTTAACCTGTGGACGACACGCCGTGTCATCCACAGGCAGGAGGGCGGAGGCTTGCCGTCGTACGCGGCATTGGTGCTGGCCGGAGGCGCGGCCCGGCGGATGGGCGGGGCGCCGAAACCGCTGCTGCCCGTCGGCGGCGTGCCGCTGCTGAGCCGGGTGCTCGCCGCTCTGCGCGACGCCGACCCGATCGTGGTCGTCGGCCCGACTGAGCTGGAACCGCTGCTGCCTCCCGGCGTCCGCCGCACCCGCGAGCAGCCCCCCGGCGGTGGCCCCGTCGCCGCGATCGCCGCAGGGCTGGCCCTGTGCCCGCCCACCGGCCGGGTCGCCGTGGTCGGTGCCGACCTGCCGTTCCTCACCGCCGAGGCGCTCGCGGAGCTGCTCGCGGCCGACGCGCCCGCCGCCCTGTACGCCGACGGGCAGGGCCGTGCCCAGCACCTGCTGGCGGTGTGGCGCACCGAGGCGCTGCGGGCGGCCGTACCCCCGGAACCCGCCGGGGCGTCCATGCGCGGCCTGCTCCGCGACATCGCCCCCCACCTCGCGGCCTGGACCGGCACCGGCCCGCCGCCGTGGTATGACTGCGACACCGTGCCCGACCTGCGCGCGGCGAACGACCTGACCGGAGCGGAGGGCCCCGATGGCCGTCGACCTGACTGACTTCACCGCGGCGGCCTGCGCCGAACTGGGCCTGCCGACCGACGCCGTCGACACCGCGATGGTGCTGGACCTGGCCCGGGAGGTGGCGCACAACACGGTCCGGCCGGGGGCGCCGGTCAGCACGTTCCTGCTCGGCCTGGCCGTGGGGCGCGGCGGCGACGCGGACGAGCTCGCGGCACGTCTGGTGGCGCTGGCGCAACGGCTCGGTCAGTCCAATCCCTGACTACGCGAATACCCTTCCGGTCGGTAATGTCTGCGTGACAGGGGACCCGGGGCTTCCCCGACGTGCCGCTTGCGCGGTGGCTTGCCTGCACGGGGGCCACGCCCCCGGAGGAGGCGAGCGATGACCGAACTGTCGAATCCCGGCCTGGCCGAGGCCGGTCTGCTGGACGAGCCCACCACTGCCGACCTGTATGCGAAGGTCACCGAGGCGTGGCGCGAGTTCGCCCGCGCCCTCGCGGCCGCGCTGCCCGACCTGCCCAACGGCGGCGAGCTGGAGCTGGCGCTCGACCCGACCGCGTCCGGCACCGGCAGCGCCGTATACGGCGTGAGCGTCGAGCGCCTGGACGACGGCACCTTCCAGGCCCGCGCGGTCAGCAACACGAACCTGCCCGAGGGCTTCCGGCTGGAGCGCCCGGCGATCGCGGCCATGGTCGCGCTGGGCTGGTCGCCGCCCGGCGTCATCGCCGGGGCCAAGGAGAACTTCGGCCTGTCGGCGCAGCCTGACGCGCTGGCCACGATCATCACGCGCACCCTGCGCGACGTCTACGGCGCTCCGCACCCGGCGTTCCTCGTGTACGAGGCACACGACCGCGAGGGCGAGCCCGTCACCACCGAGCCGCTGGGCACCGCGCGGCACGAGTCCACGATGGACGGCATCCTGCCCGGCATCGACGCGCTCGAAGCCAGCGGCCTCGACCTCGCCGATCGGGTGCGCATCGTGGTCGCCGCGCTGCTCAAGTCCGATCCGGACGAGCTCCAGGTCGACGGTGACGGCGACATCGGCATCCGCGCCGGGTCGGCGATGGTGTTCGTCCGCGTGCGGGAGAACCCGCCGCTGATCGACGTCTTCTCCCCGGTGCTGACCGACATCGAGCCCACGGAGAAGCTGTTCGCCAAGCTGTCCGACCTGACCAACCGGATGCCGATCGGCCGGCTCTACTGCACCTCCGGCACCGTCTGGGCGTCGATCCCGGTGTTCGGCCGCGACTTCCAGGCCAGCCACCTGGCGCTGGCGATCCAGGTCATGACCGGCCTGGCCGACGAGCTGGACGACCGCCTGCACGGCGAGTTCGGCGGCAAGCGCTTCTTCGGCGAGGGCGACAAGCCCGCCCCGATCGAGGAAGCCCGCATCGGCCAGTATTTGTGAGCTCGGCTGTTTGTGAGCCCCGCGTCGTCCGCGCGCTTCAGATAGACGTTGGCCTATTACATCGACTCTGATCTTGCTGGAGTCGATGTAATAGGCCAACGTCTATGGAAAACCGGGGTTGGGGCGTCGGCGCGCCAGCAGCTCAGTCGACCAGGCGGGAGAGGACGATCATGCTGCGGGTCGAGGTGATGAACGGCTCGGCCCGCAGCCGCTCCAGCGCCTGCTCCAGGTGGGAGATGTCGGCGGCGCGCAGGTGGACCAGCGCGTCCGCCTCGCCGGAGACCGTGTAGGCGCCGACCACCTCGGGATGGCGCCGGGTGACCTGGGTGATCTGGGCCGGGGTGGTGCGGCCGGTGCAGAAGAGTTCGACGAAGGCCTCGGTGCCGCCACCGACCGCGGCCGGATCGACCACGGCGGTGAAGCCCTTGATCACGCCACCGGAGCGCAGCCGGTCGACGCGACGCTTCACCGCCGGGGCCGACAGCGACACCGCGGTGCCGATCTCGGCGTACGTGGTGCGCGCGTCGGACAGCAGCGCTGCGATTATCCGCTGGTCAACGTCGTCCAACTTCACGAACCGAGCGTAGCGAGGTCGCTGATCAACACGTTCGACGGGATGGGGCCGTCCATGGCGACGCGGCGCAGGTACCACTTCTGCTGCGGGGCGCGGCCCTGGGTGAACTGCCAGTTGCCGCGCGGGCTGATGATCTGGCCGACGTTCGCGAGCTGCTGGTTGATCTTCGTCGGGGTGGCCGCCTCGTTGCCGTTCAGCGTCAGCGCCTGGTCCAGGACCGCCGCCGCGTCGTAGGCGGAGACCGCGTACGACGTGGGCGTGCGCTGGTAGTTCGACTGGAACACCGACGAGAACGTGTGGTTCGACAGGTTGCTCAGGTCGGCCGAGTACTGCATCGCCGTGTAGAGGCCCATGGCGCCCTTGCCGAGCTGGTCCAAGGCCGGACCCTCGGACGAGGCACCGGGGGCGTAGACGGCGTTCTTATAGCCCGCCGCGGCCAGCGCCTGCATGAACGGCCCCACGTGCCCGGTGGGCAGGTTGCAGAAGACGGCGCCGGGGCTGCGGTTGGCGACCTGCGAGGCGTACTGCGCGTACGCGTCGGCGCTGGCCTTGGTGCCCGGCGCCACGCCGATCGGGTTGTTGGCGCCGGAGCCGTACTCGCTGATGAACGCGTCCATCAGCTCCTCGTTGGCGGCGTTGTCGAAGCCGACCAGCGCGACCTTGCCCATCACCCGGCGGCGCAGGTAGGACGCGACCGCCTTGGCGGGCTCGTCGCTGAGGTACGCCGTGCGCCAGATGAAGAAGGCGCTGAGCATCTTCGCGGGTGCCATGTGCGTCGCGAGCAGCGGGATCTTGGCCGCCTCGACGGTGTCGCGGACGATCGGCAGCAGGTCCGGATTGGCCACTCCGACGACGGCGAGCACCTGCTTGTCGTGCAGGCGCTTGAGGGCGTCGTGTCCGCTCTTCGTCGAGTCGCCCTCGTCCTCGGGCACGATCTCGACCGGGTGGCCGTTGAGCGCGTTGCCGTGCAGCTGGAGGTAGAGCTTGAACCCGATCTCGAGGTCGGCGCCGACGGCCTTGTTGGCGCCCGTCTGGGGCGTCAGCAGACCGATCCGCACGGTGGCCTTGGGGCTGTCGGTGGTCGCGGTCGAGCAGCCGGAGAGTGCGCCCGTGAGTCCCGCAACGCCCGCGCCGGTCAGCAACCCGAGCAGCCTGCGACGGTCGAGGCCGTCCAATGTGTCCTCCAGAGGGATCCCGCCGACGTTCCGTGGTACGCCCTGGCGTCGCCGATGTTTCATTGCGGTCATGGGGTCTTTCGACCCACTGTGGCGTTCTACCGCGTCACGGTACGTACGTCAATGATCAACATTGGTCGGGCTCTCAGGATCTAGGATGGGTTGGTTCCTGACGGAGGAGGTCGGCGTGACCCAGCAGCACCCGGACGAGAAGAGCGTGGTGGTCGTGGGCCCGGACGGGCACCCGATCGGCACGGTGGAGGTCGGCGCGGAGGCGATCGCCGTGGGCGCCGCCGAGGAGGACCCCAGCCGCCTGATCGAGCAGCCCGCGAAGGTGATGCGCATCGGCAGCATGATCAAGCAGCTGCTGGAGGAGGTGCGCGCGGCACCCCTGGACGAGGCCGGCCGCCAGCGCCTCGTCAAGATCCACCGCCAGTCGATCGTCGAGCTTGAGGACGGCCTCTCGCCCGAGCTGCGCGAGGAGCTGGAGCGGATCTCGGTCGACTTCACCGGGGGCGCCACGCCCTCGGAGTCGGAGCTGCGGATCGCGCAGGCACAGCTGGTCGGCTGGCTGGAGGGCCTGTTCCACGGCATCCAGGCCGCCCTGGTGGCCCAGCAGATGGCGGCGCGGATGCAGCTGGAGCAGATGCGCAACATCCCCGCCCTGCCCGGCGCGCCCACCCCCGAGCCCGGCAAGTCCGGCCGCGGCACGGGCCCGTACCTGTGAACCGTCGGCGCTGACCCGCCGCACCGGGGCTTCCGCGCCACTGCTTTGTCATAGACGTTGGCCTATCACGTCGAGATTTTATAGATCATCTTCGACGTGATAGGCCAACGTCTATCAAAAACCGGAGCGCGGCGCGCGCGCATCCAGCGCTCAGCGGCTGCGTCTCAGCAGTCCGTCGAGGTAGACCGCGACGCCGTCGCGGTCGTTGGAGAGGGTCGTCTCGTCGGCCAGCGCGATGACCTCCGGGTGCGCGTTGGCCACCGCCACCCGGCGGCCCGCCCACTCGAACATCGGGATGTCGTTCGGCATGTCGCCGAAGACCAGCACGTCGGCCGGATCCACGCCGAGCTCCTCGGCGACGACGGCCAGCCCGCTGGCCTTGTCCACGTTCGGCGGCGTGATCTCGACCCAGCCCAGCCCGGAATGGGTGAACGCGGCCGTCTCCGCCGGCACCAGGGCGCGCGCCGTACGCAGCAGCGTGTCGGAGTCGTCGTCCCCGCCGACCCGGACGAACGCCTTGATGATGTCGTGCCCGAGCGATTCCGCCCGGGGCTGCACCCGCACGTCGTCCGGGTACGGCCAGTCCGTGACGTCGTCGCCCCAGATCGGCGAGTTCGGCGTGTCCAGCGCCTCGACCAGCAGTTTCACCGGCCCCAGCCGCTGCTCCAGCGCGTCCACCAGCGCCGCCAGGGTGGTGCCGGGCAGGCGGGCGTCGCGCAGGACGCGCGGAAGGCCGGGCTCGCGCAGGTCGAGCACGCGGCCGCCGCCGCCGAGCACCAGCAGGTCGGCGTGCGGCAGGTCGATCCGGCTCAGCTCCTCCAGCCGGGGGCCGCGGCCGGTCGCGCCGACGATCGGCACCCCGGCCGCACGCACCCGTTCGAAGACCGAGTGCGTGAAGCCGCTGACCGTGGCGTCGGACCGGACGACAGTGCCGTCCAGGTCCGTCGCGACGAGTTTCGGCAGGCCTTGCCGCAGCACGCTGCTCAGGACCGCGCCTTGACAGGCTCCAGCACGTCGCGGCCGCCGACGAAGGGCTGCAGCGCCTTGGGCACGCGCACCGAGCCGTCCGCCTGCTGGTGCTGCTCCAGCAGCGCCACCATCATGCGCGTGGTGGCCAGCGTGCCGTTGAGCGTCGCCACGGTCTGCGGCCTGCCGTCGGCGTCGCGGTAGCGGGTGTTCAGGCGGCGCGCCTGGAACGTGGTGCAGTTCGAGGTCGAGGTGACCTCCATGTACCGGTTCTGGGTGGGCAGCCACGCCTCGCAGTCGAACTTGCGGGCCGCCGACGAGCCGAGGTCGCCCGCGGCCACGTCGATGACGCGGTAGGCGAGTTCGAGCTTGCCGAGCATCTCCTCCTCCCACGCCAGCAGCCGCAGGTGCTCCTGCGCGGCCTCCTCCGGCGGGCAGTACGAGAACATCTCGACCTTGTCGAACTGGTGCACCCGGATGATGCCCCGGGTGTCCTTGCCGTACGACCCGGCCTCGCGGCGGAAGCAGCTCGACCAGCCCGCGTACCGCAGCGGCCCGTCCAGGGGCAGGATCTCGTCCTTGTGGTACGCCGCCAGCGGCACCTCGCTCGTGCCGACCAGGTACAGGTCGTCGGCGGGCAGGTGGTAGACCTCGGCGGCGTGCGAGCCGAGGAAACCGGTGCCCTCCATCGACTCCGGCTTGACCAGCACCGGCGGGATGACCGGGGTGAACCCGGCCTCGACCGCCTGCCACAGGCCCATCTGGAGCAGCCCGAGCTGGAGCAGCGCGCCCACGCCGGTCAGGTAGTAGAACCGGGCGCCCGAGACCTTCGCACCGCGCTCGGTGTCGATGGCGCCGAGCAGCTCGCCCAGGGCGAGGTGGTCCCGCGGGTCGGCCAGCTCGGGGCGCTCGCCGACCTCGCGCAGCACGACGTAGTCGTCCTCGCCGCCGCCGGGCGCGCCGTCCTGCACCACGTTGGCGATGGCGAACTGCGCCGCCCGCAGCAGGCGCTCCGCCTCGGTCACCGCGGCCTCGGCCGCCTTCACCTGGTCGGACAGGTCCTTGGTGCGAGCCAGCAGGGCTGTCTTCTCGTCGCCGGAGGCCTTGGGCATGAGCTTGCCGAGCTGCTTCTGCTCGGCCCGCAGCGCCTCGAAGGCGGCCACGGCCGAGCGGCGGGACTCGTCGGCTCGGAGCAGGTCGTCCACGGCGTCGACAGCGTCTCCGCGCAGCCGCTGGCTGGCGCGTACCGCCTCGGGGTCCTCCCGGACCAGGCGCAGATCAATCACGTCGAAAAGATTACCGGCCGGGCCCGTGCGGGTTCGCGTCAGTATTGCCGTACGAACGGCGCGGCGGTGGAGACCGTCAATTCGATCTCCCCGGGCTCGGGCTCCGCGAACGCGGCGGACGGGTTCGCCGCGGCCTGCTCCGGCTGCTCCAGCGTCCCGCGCAGGTGCATGCTCAGGAAGGCCAGGCCGAGCAGCACCGGCGTCGCCAGCGCCGCCCACAGGCCCCGGGCGAGCGTCACCGTGATCTTCTCGGTGCCCTCGGGTGAGAAGAACAGGCCCAGCTGCGGCACCCCGGACGGGGCGCTCATCTTGTGCGCGGCGGCGCCCAGCAGCACCAGCAGCACGGCGGACAGGCCGAGGCCCGCCGCGCGCGCCGCCCCGCGTGCCGTCACCGGCGCGGCGAGCACCACCGCGACCAGCGCACCCAGCAGCGTCAGCGCGACGAGGTACGTGTCGCCCACGCCGCTGGACCACACGTCGTTGACGACGGAGCCGATCCCGGAGAACGAGGACTCCAGCGGTTCGGCCGGGGTGGCGGCGATCTGCCACTCGCCGAACAGGGACGCGGCCGCGGTCGCCCCGCCGAGCACCAGCAGCGCCACCGCGGCACGCGGGTCCGCGGCGTGGTGCCGCCAGCCGCGGGCGGGCAGGTCGTCGCGTTCGTGCGCCAGGTCGCCGAGCTCCACCACGTCGAGGTTCTCGTCCATGGGCGGCATCATCGCACGCGTCCCTGAACGGCGAACCCCCTGCGGCGCGGTGCCGCAGGGGGTTCGTGAAGGCGCGAGCCGGACGGGTCAGCCGCCCAGCAGGCCGCCGAGCAGGCCACCCTGCTGCTGGTTGCCGCCGGAGCCGCCGGCGACCGCGCCGCCGGGGAACTCCTCCGACGGCTGCACGACGACGAAGCCCTGGCCGGCGAAGCTCATCGTGAACGCCTCACCGGTGGTGCGGCCCAGCAGCGTGCCGATGCCGAGCTGGTCGGCGCGGTGGTAGCCGGTCTGCAGGTTGGCCGACCAGCAGATCGCGGCCTGCGGGTCGGCGTAGGTGGGCTGGTCCACGGTCAGCACGACCGGGGTGCCCTTGGTGGTGATGGCCAGGCGGCCCTGCCCGCTGAAGACGCAGTTGAACATGCCCGCGGCGGAGAACATGCCCATGCCCTGGACCATCTTGATGTCATAGTTGAGGGTCGACTCGAACGCCAGCACGTTGGAGCCGTTCACGCTGAGCGAGTCACCGGGGGCCAGGTCGACCAGGTGCACGTCGGCGGCCCGGTCGGCGAGGAACACGTCGCCACGGCCGGAGAGCTTCATCAGCGGCACACCCTCACCGGTGAGCTTGCTCTTCAGCCACTTGGCCGCACCGCCCGAGCCCAGCGCCTGGAACTGCACCTGGCCCTGGTAGGCGACCATCGCACCGGTCCGCGCCATGACCTCGCCGTTGAGCTCGATCTTCAGCATCTTGGAGTTCTGCAGCCGCAGACCCGGAGTGGCGGACTCCTTCTCCAGGTTCTCGGCGGCGAAGAGGGCACTCTGCATGTCGTCATCCTTCTGAGGGGGACGGGGCACTGAAAACGCTACGAGCGTAGGTGAGCTGCACAAGTTTGGGCGTCGCCTTGCCGACTCAACCCCAACCGAGATCGTGCAGCCGGTGGTCGTCGATGCCGAAGTGATGGGCGATCTCGTGTACGACGGTGACGGCGACCTCTTCGACCACGTCTTCGTCGGTGTCGCAGATGCGCAGGATCGGGTTGCGGTAGATGGTGATCCGGTCGGGCAGCACGCCGCCGTAGTCCCAGCCGCGGTTGGTGAGGGCGAACCCCTCGTACAGGCCGAGCAGTTCCGGTTCGCCGGGGGGCGACTCGTCCTCGACCAGGATGACCACGTTGCGCATCAGGTCGAGCAGTTCCTGCGGCACCTCGTCGAGCGCGTCGGAGACCAGCTCCTCGAACCGCTCGCGGCTCATCTCGACCGGCATGCTCAGGACAGCTCGCCGCGCCGCAGCCTGGCCACCCATGCCGCCGAATCGGCGTAGTCCGGATCGGACAGCCCCGCCGGCGGGGGCACCGGCCGCTCGGGCAGGCCGCCGGTCAGGCCCGCGCGAGGGTACGACCCGAGGAAGCGCACCCCGGCGCAGATGCGCCGCAGGCCCTGCAGCGCCTCGCCGACCCGGGCCTCGGCGACGTGCCCGGCGCAGTCGAGGAAGAAGACGTACCGGCCGAGGCGCTCGCCGGTGGGGCGGGACTCGATGCGGGTCAGGTTGACCCCGCGCACGGCCAGCTCGGTGAGCACCGCGAGCAGGGCGCCGACCCGGTCGTGCGAGATCCACACCGCGAGTGAGGTGACGTCGTTGCCGGTGGGCTCCGGCGGCGAGCCGGGGCGCGACAGCAGCACGAACCGGGTGGCCGCGTCCGGGTGGTCGGCGATCTTGTCGGCGAGCTGCTGGAGCCCGAAGCGGTGCAACGCGATCGGGGCGCACACGGCCGCGTCGAACTCGCCCGCGGCGGCCGCGGCGGCCGCCGCGCCGTTGGAGAGCACATCGGAGACCACCGCGTCGGCCGCGTACGTGCGCAGCCAGGTGCGGCACTGGGTGGACGCCTGCGGGTGCGCCGCGACGGTGCGCACCCGGTCCAGCGTCATGTGGTGCCGGGCCGCCAGCACGAACTCCACCGGGATCACCACCTCGCGGGTGATGACCAGCGGGTCGCCGTCGACCAGCTCGTCGAAGGTCACGCCGACGGCCCCGCCGATCGAGTTCTCCCACGGCACCAGGGCCGCGTCGGCGTCGCCGGCGCGCACCGCCTCCAGCGCCTCGGGCACACTGCGCGACGGCGTGCGGACGCCGTTGAGGGCGGCGGGCACCGTCAGCAGCGCCTGCTCGGCGAAGGTGCTCTCCGGGCCCAGGTAGACGAACCGGGTGGGCGGGACTCCAGGCATGTGATCAGAGTACGCCGCGGCCGGGTCAGCAACCTGCGGTGAGCCGGATGCCCGCCGGGGCGAAGTTGCGGACCTCGATGGTGCAGATGTCGGTGCCCGCGGTGACGACGCTCAGCTTGTCCGGCGCGCCCTTGGTCACCACCTGCAACGGCTCCCGGCCGGTCACCGACAGCACCGTGTACTGCCAGGTGCCGGCGCACATGGGCGGCGTGACCACGGTGACCGACCCGTTGCCGGGCAGGATGCTCGTGGTGCGGCGCAGAGCGGAGATCACCTGGTCGGCACTGGGCCGGCCCTGGCACAGGGTGGCCGTGATCTCGGAGAAGGTCGCCGAGGGACCGGTGCTGGGCGGCACGGTCGGCGGCATGCTGAACCCGGGCGGCAGGCCCGCGGTGGTGGCCGGAGTGGACGGTTGCGGCACCGGTGCGCCGGGTTTGGGCTGCAACTCGGGCGGCACTCCGCAGCCGCCGAGCAGAGCCGTCCCGGTCATCCCGGCGGCTGCGAGCGCGGCGATGGATCGCGTCAGACGCAGGGGCATGGGGACCGAGACTAGCGCGGATCAGCGCGATCGGCTGCTCACACGTCGGCGAAGAAGCTCAGCGACCCGACGACGGTGCCGCCGTGCCACAGCGGCGATGCCACGGCGTCGATGGTGCGGCTGCCCGCGCCGTCGTCGGTGCGCACCCGCATCAGGCCGCGGGCCAGGCGTTTCGAGGTGAGCGCGAGCAGCGGGGGGATCTGCTCGCGCTCGGCCTCACCCAGCTCCTTGCCGGCGGCGGTGAAGTCGATGAGGCAGAGCACGGAACTGTCGAGCACGTGCAGACCCTTGAGCTCGCTGGGCCTGGCGGCCTCCACCAGCCGCGCCCAGGGTGCGGACGCGGCGACGATGAGACCGGCGGCGTCGATGACCAGACACGACTCCTCAGCCGACGGGATCGGTGCCGACCACGTGATGAGCGGATGGGCGGCGACCGGCTCCAGGTGGGAGAGCGAGAGCTCGATGTGGGTCATCGCTGCTCACGTTACCCGCGCGGGGTGCCCTTGTCACCGGGTGCGCCGCCGTCCGGGTGCCAGGTGTACCCGCTGGCGCCGGGGGACGGCTGGTTGGCCCAGATCGCCGGGTTGCGGGCCACTTGGGACAGTTTCTCGGCGGTCATGGGACTGATCCGCTGCCCGGTCGACTCCAGCACCCGGTCCAGCTCCCGGAACGAGGTGATGATGCACTCCTTGGGCAGCCCGTTCACGCTGATCGGACCGGCGCCGAGGAAGGCGAGGACCGCGAAGACCTTGACGTCCTGGCCGATGGCGGCCGACATCGCCTTGGCCACGCGCTTGGCGTCGCGCCGGGCCTGCGAGATGTACGGCGGCCGCCGTCCGCCGATCTGGACGACGTCCCCGGCGATTAGCACCCGGCTGCGCCCGTGCTGGGCCAGCGAGACGCTGAAGATGCCGCCGGGGCCGATGGCGATGAAGCCCATCGCGGGCGGCTGCTTGGGCTTGCCGGGCTCGCCGGAGGCGGAGCGGGCCAGCTCGGGCAGCTGCGGCCACTCGATGACGTGCCAGTCACGGCCGAGGCGGTGCACCGCCCGGTCCTCGGTGGCGGACATGCGCCGCAGCGTGCGGTCGGTGCGCAGCCGGCGGGCCCAGGCGAGGGGGTTGGCGTGGGGCGCGGAGGCGCTGTCCGTGGTCGGCGACACCGGCAGAGGCAGACTGGGACGGCCGAAACTCGGCCGCCCGAGCGGCGCACGATCGGGGTAGACGGTCATGGTGTGCCTCCGTGAGGGGCGGGACGCCACGCATTGAGTTAGGTGTCCCTTACCGTACGTGTCGAAACGTCGATGCGTTAAGGGGTCCGGGCGCGACTGTGCGCGAATGAATGGATGAATGTCTGGTTCAGCTTCATTCGCGCGCATCACTCCCGTGGTACGCGGGACATCCTCGCACAACACCCCGGCGCTCTTCATCTTCGTCGATGCCGACATGAGAAGAGCGCCGGGGTGACCGTCCTCAGCGGAGGTTGAGCTGGCGGCCCAGCAGGCCCTGCTTGGCGCGGCGCTGGTCGGCGGTCAGCGGCTCGTCGACGGCCTTCGCGGCCTCGTACCGGGCGGCGACCGCGGCCAGCGGCTCCTCCCAGGTGCCCGCCTCGTCGCCGTGCGGCAGGTCCCACACCGGCACCAGCAGGCCGTGGGCGCGGAACATGCCGGCGAACTTGGTCTGCTCGGTGAGCTTCAGCTCGCCCGCGGCGCTCAGCCGCGCCAGCGCGTTCATCGCGACGTCCTCGCCGTCGGGCAGCACCCAGCGGACGTGCGCCTTCTCCGGCACCCGGCACCAGTACGCCGCCCGCGCGGCCGCGAGCGCGACCGTCGGGTACACCGAGGAGTTGGCCGCCTCCAGCGAGGCGTTGACCTCGGCGTCGCGCTCCTGGTCGGCGTCGAGCCAGAAGTCGAAGCCGTCGTGCACCGTGATCTCCAGCGGCGCACCGACCAGGATGTCGCCCAGGCGCGGGCCCTCGCCGGGCAGCGGCGGCACCGCCACCGGGGCGCCCGGCTCGGCCTCCAGCGCCGACAGCAGCGCCACCGCCAGGTCGCGGTTGACGTCGCCGGAGCGCTCGTGGCGCTGTAGGCCGAGCAGCACCCGGCCGTCGGTCTTGGTCAGCGCGGGCCAGGCCATGGGCAGGATCGTGGCGAGCATGATCTGGCGGTCGCCGTATTTCTCGGCGTACTCCGGGGCCAGGGTCAGCGGCGCGGTGGCGGCCGGGACCAGCTCGCGCAGCGCCACCCACTCGGCCTCGTCGGCCAGCCCCTCGAACGGGCGGGCGACGAAGATGTCGCGGACCTTGGGCTGCTTGGGCTCCTTGCGGCTCTCCAGCCGACTCTTCTTACTCACGCGGTCAGCTTAGTTCCGCCCAGACGCTCTGCCCGAGACCGTCCCGCTCGACACCCCACCGGATGGCGAGCGCATCGACGATGGTCAGACCGCGGCCGTCCGGGTCCTCGACCCCGGCCACGCGGGGGCGCGGCACCTGGGTCGCCCCGCCGTCGGTCACCCGCACCTCGATCACGGCACTGCCGTTCTCCGAGCGCAGGCGCCAGGCCAGGCGGACCACGCCGCCGGGCAGCGGGTCGGCGTGCCGGACCGCGTTGCCGACCAGCTCGGCCGCGACCGAGACCACGTCGTCGAGCAGGGCGGCGGGCACGGCGTCGGCCAGCGCGGCGGCCAGTCGGTGCCGGGCCTGCTGAGCACCGCGAGCATGGTGGGGCACCACCACGCACCAGGCTCGCTCAGCGACAGCCATCGACACGATCATGCCTCCCTGGATGCGGTCGCATCCCTCTTCCCGTCACCTCGCGGAAGCCGTACCTCTGCGACCGTACCTCCCCCATCCCGGGGACGTAAGGACACCCAACCGTTTTGTCGCTCAATAGTCTTTCGGACGAGATACAGACCCAGTCCGGCACCACCGTATCGCCGTCCGTCGCCACTGTCCGCCTGCCAGAAGCGATCGAACACCCGATGGGACTGGTCCGGTGAGATCCCGATGCCGCGATCGAGCACGCGGAAGAGCACCGTGCGCGCGTCCTCGGCCGCGGTGATCACGACCGGTTCCGGCCCGGGTGAGTACTTCTCGGCGTTGGTGACCAGCTCGGTGAGCACGGTCGGGATGGTGGCCCGGTCGCCGTGGGCCAGCGGCAGGCCGCTCGGCAGTTCCAGCCACAGCCGCCGGCGCAGGTCCGCGGGCAGCCCGGCGGCGGCCTGGCGCAGCGCCGTGAGCAGGTCGAACGGCGCCAGCCGCAGCATGCCGACGGCGGTGCCCGTGCTCGCGGCGAGCAGCCGGTCGACCAGGCGGGCCAGCTCGTCGCTGCGCTGCCCGATGACCCGGGCGGCGTCGTGGCGGGCCTCCTCGTCGAGCTGGCCCCAGTGGTCGCGCAGCGTGTCGGCGTACCCCTTGATGACCGTGACCGGGGTCCGCAGCTCGTGGCTGGTGACCGCGATGAACAGCTCGCGGTCGGCCAGCTCGGGGGCCTCCGGCGCGGCCTGCACCGGCAGCCCGGCGCCGTCGCGGTAGAGCCGGGCCACCGTCGCGCCGAGCAGCGACATCGCGGCCAGCTGGTCCGGGTCGGCCGGGCGCTCGGTGGTGAAGAAGGCGGCCAGCAGGGCGACCGGGCCGGCGGCCGCGTCGACGCGGTGCACCAGGATCCAGGGGGTGCCCTGCGCGGCGAGCTGGTCCGCGGTGTCGGGATCGACCTCGCCCAGCTCCAGCCGGTAGGTCGGCGGCCCGGGGCGGCAGGCGATGGTCACCACGTGCGGGCGCACCGGACGGCCGATGGCCCAGGCGGCGGTGCCGGCGGCGGCGATGATCCGGCCGCCGTCGCCGTGCAGCTCGGCCAGGGCCATCCCGGGCACACCCAGCGTGTACTGGCCGAGGTGGACCAGGCGGTCGACGGCGGGCAGCCCGCCGGACCGGGTGTCGGGGTCGTTGAAGAGCGCGGCGATGCCCAACGTCAGCTCGCGGTACGCCACCTCCACAAACAGGAATCCTGCCTGTCGGGGACGACCCGCGCCAGGGTCCGGTCGTGCCGATAGTTGAGGGCTCACCGACCGAGGGGCCCATCGACCGACAGACCCATCGACGACGGCTCATCGGCCGAGGTGGGACAGCACCTCCGCGGGCCGGTCGGTGATCAGGCCGTCGACGCCGAGCTTGAGCAGCAGGTCGACGTCGTCGGGCTCGTTCACCGTCCAGACGTACACCTCCTGGCCGCCCGCCTTGAGCCGGCGCACCAGGTCCGGCCGGCGGCGCACCAGCTCCAGGCCGGGGCCGGCGATCCGGGTGCCGAACGGCAGCCGCCGGATGCGCAGGCCCGGCGGGAGCAGGTCCATCAGCTGCACCGTGGGCAGCGACGGCAGCAGCTCCCGGGAGCGGCGCACCGCCAGCGGCGAGAACGACATCACCGTCACGCGCAGCCGCGGCTGCGCGCCGGCGGTCAGGCCGTGCCGGGTGAGCTGCGCGCGCAGCCGGTACTCCACGGCCTTGCCGTACCGGTTGGGGTGTTTGGTCTCGACGAGCAGGCGGACCGGGCGGCCCGCGGCGCGCAGCGTGTCGAGCAGGTCGTCCAGGGTCAGCACCCCGGCGGGCGAGCCGCCCGGGTGCCAGGAGCCGAAGTCGAACTTCTGGAGCTGGGCCAGGGTCAGCCCGGCCATCGGCCCGTGCCCGTCGCTGACCCGGTCCAGCCGCCGGTCGTGCAGGCAGACCAGGTGCCCGTCGCGGGTGAGCCGCACGTCGCACTCGACGCCGTCGGCCCCGTCGCGCAGCGCCTGCTCGTACGCGGCGAGCGTGTGCTCGGGCAGCGCGAAAGAGGCGCCGCGGTGTGCGAAGACCAGCGGCGCCGGATCGGCGGACAGGACCATGGTCAGACGATCTGCGGCTGGCCGCCGTGGTCGGACACGAGCGGGCGGCCCGCCGCGGCCCAGCCCATCATGCCGCCGTCGAGGTTGGTGACGTTGTCCCAGCCCTGCTGGCGCAGGTATGCCACAACCTGGCCGGACCGGCCGCCCACCCGGCACACCACCACGACCTCGCGGTCCTGCGGCACCTCGGCCATCCGGGCCGGGATCTCCATCATCGGCAGGTGTACGGCCCCGGGGGCGTGCCCCGCGCTCCATTCGTCGTCCTCGCGGACGTCGAGCAGGTAGACGTCGAGGGGCACGTCGGCAACGGTCACGGTGGGGATCTGCGCAGCGAACACGCCTGCCAGTGTAGAGGTCAGATCGAATTCACCCATTGCGGATGCTCCCGGGCCCAGTCCGCGAGCGTCCCGTCGCGCAGCGCCTGGAAGAGGCTGTCCGACTCGGGGTCGGCCAGCACGTACGAGACGCCGCCGATGCTGGCGATGTGGGAGGGCATCCGGATGCCGACCAGGCCGTCGGGGTGGATGTTGCGCAGGGCCAGGACCAGGTCGGTGATGCTGGCGCTGCCGGTGTCGACGGTCAGCGACCGGCCGATGCCGCGGATCAGCAGGTCCAGCTTGATCGGGTTGCGGGCGACCCCGCTGGCCAGTGCCTTGTCCAGCACGGCCTTGACCAGCTGCTGCTGGTGCCGCTGGCGGTCGTAGTCGCCGTTGGGCAGGCCGTACCGCTGGCGCGAGTAGTCGAGGGCCTCGGCGCCGGTCATCGCGCGGCAGCCGACGGGGAAGTCCCGGCCGGTGTGGATCGAGGTGATCGGGGTGTCCACGCACATGGTGACGCCGCCGAGCGTGTCGATCACCTTCACGAACCCGCCGAAGTCGATCACGGCGGCGCCGTCGAAGCGGATTCCGGTCAGGTCGGTGAGTGTGGCCGAGAGCAGCTGCACGCCGCCGCTGCCGGTGCCGCCGTACTCGAAGGCGGCGTTGATCTTGTCCTCGGCTCCCGGGTAGCCGGTGCCGCGGAAGGACGGGATGCGCACCCGCAGATCGCGCGGGATGGAGACCAGGTGCGCCTCGGTCAGCGCGGCGTTGACCTGGACGATGAGGATCGTGTCCGTGCGCTGGCCCGCGTCGGGATTGGCCGAGCGCAGGTCGGAGCCGATCAGCAGGTAGTTCAGCGGCCCGGCCATGTTGCGCCAGCCGACGAAGGAGTCGCCGTCGCGGGCCCGCTCGTCGAGCAGCACGTCGCGGCCGACGGCCGCCTCGTACCGGTGCAGCAGGGCCCGGCCCGCGACCACGCCCCCGCCGACCAGGAGCACGAGTGCCACCATGAAGGCCGCCGTGAGCTGCCGCCAGTTGCCGCGCCGCGCCGGGGTGCCCGCCGCCGTGCGGGGCGCGGCCGCGGCGAGGGCCGGGTTGGCCGGGACGGACTCGGGCCAGCCCAGACCGGTGGCCATGGGGCCGGGCCGGTGTACCGGCGTGACGGGCCAGCCTATGCCGCTGGCCCGTTTCCCGCTCGCACCGGCGCCAGACTGGTCCTGGCGCCATGTGGGCATGGACACGACGCCCTCCTCGGAAGCGAGAAACCCTCACTGCCCAGGGTAGGAAGCGCCCATGCCGATTTCCCGGCAATCGGAAACTATTTCTCGTTATTGACCAGCTCTGGGTTCATCAGAACGAACTGTCCGAGAGTGTCGGTTTTGGCGGCGGTGAACATCTGCATCGTGAGCTGGTTCAGCCCCTCGCCGCCCTCGGCGGTGTTGTAGTTGCCGCCGTTGGTCTTGAGCAGCACGAGGTCCGCGCCGGCCAGGTCCTTCATGGTGAACAGGAAGTCGACCGGCTCGCTGGCCCCGGTGTCCAGCAGCATCGACTTGCCCACCGCCTTGATCAGGTTGTTGACCTTGCCGAAGTCGGTCAGCATCTCGGCCGAGGCCGCCTTCTTGGCCATCGCCTTGATGAGCTGCTGCTGGTGGCGCTGACGCGCGTAGTCGCCGGTGCCGTCGGCCGCGTGCTTGCGGATGCGGGAGAAGTCCAGCGCCTCCCAGCCGGCCATGTTGCGGCAGCCCTTCTTGTGCACGAACTCCTTGCCCAGCAGGCCGCGGTCGCGCTCGACCTTCAGGTTGTCGTTGCCGGAGCCGGGCACGTACTGCGGCTTGCCGTCGATCATGAAGAAGTGCGAGGACTTGGTGTCGGCCTCCACGCACAGGTACACGGTGCCCAGCGCGTCGATGACCTGCTTGAACCCGGCGAAGTCGATGACCGCCGCGCCGTCGAACTGGATGCCGGTCAGGTTGCGCACGGTCTGGTAGGTCAGCTTCAGGCCGCCGGCCCAGCCGCCGCCCTTCTGCGCCCCGAAGAAGAAGGCCGCGTTGGCCTTGTCGCGGTGGCCGCCGTACCCGTTGCCCGCGGCCGGGATGTCCACCAGCGCGTCGCGCGGGATCGACATCAGGTACGCCTGGTCGTGCGTGGCCGGGATGTGCAGCAGCATGATGGTGTCGGCGCGCGCGTCGTCGGCACGCTGCCCCGGCCGGGTGTCGATGCCCAGCAGCAGCATGTCGATCGCGCCCTTGAGCGCCTCGCCCTTGGGCGCGTCGGCGTTCTCGATGACGTTCGCGGTCTGCAGGTTGTCCTGCACGTTGCCCACGAACGAGTGGATGCCGACGATGGCCCCGCCCGCCGCCAGCATCAGCAGGGCGCCGAAGGTGACGGCGAGTTTGGACCACAGTGGCGCGCGCCCGCGCCTGCCCCGTTTGCGGGAGGCGGACTTACCGCCCGCCCCCGCCGGCCGCGTGCGCTGTCTCGGCACGCCGCCCGTCGTCTTGCTGCTGCCCTTCGGTGCCTTCTTCGCCACGTGACCTCCAGGTCCGTGCGGTGCCGGTCATCGGGGATGCGCTACTTCTCGTTGTTGACGAACTCCGGGTTGTACAGGACGAACTGGCCGAGCGTGTCGTTCTTGGCGGCGGTGAACATCTGCATGGTGCCCTGGCTCAGCGCCTCGCCACCCGAGCCGGTGCTGTTGAACCAGCCCGCGTTGGTCTTGAGCAGCACCAGGTCGGCGCTGGCCAGATCCTTGAGGGAGAACAGGAAGTCGATCAGCGGGCGGCCCTTGGTGTCCAGGATCATCGAGGACCCGATCGCCTTGGTCAGCGTCGAGATCTTGTTGATGTCGGTGAGCACGCCGCTGCTGCTGGCCTTCTTGGCCATGGCCTTGATGAGCTGCTGCTGGTGCCGCTGGCGGCCGTAGTCGCCGTCGTCGAGCGACTTGCGGATGCGCGAGTAGTCCAGGGCCTCCCAGCCCTCCATCTCGCGGCAGCCCTTCTTGTGCACGTACGGCTTGAGGCCCTGGGAGTGCGCCTTCTGCTCGTTGACGTACGTGATCTTGCCGTTGACGTGGTAGTAGTGCAGCGACTCCGAGTCGCTCTCCACGCAGATGTTGATGGTGCCCAGCGCGTTGATGACCTTCGAGAAGCCGCCGAAGTCGATGACCGCGGCCCCGTCGAACTTGATGCCGGTCAGCTTGGTGACGGTGGCCGCGGTGAGGGCCATGCCGCCCTCCCAGCCGCCGCCGTTCTGGGCGCCGAAGTAGAAGGCCGCGTTGATGCGGTCGTTGCCGCCGCTGTAGCGGGTCTTCGGGTTCGCGGGGATGTCGACCATCGAGTCGCGCGGGATCGACATCAGGTATGCCTGGTCGTGGCTGGCCGGCACGTGCAGCAGCAGGATCGTGTCCGCGCGGGCGTTGTTGCGCTCCTGAGTGGCGCGCACGTCGATGCCCAGCAGCAGGATGTCGATCGCGCCGGAGAGGTCGGCGCCCTGCGGGCCGGTGTCCTTGCCGGCCTCGTCGAGCACGCTGACGACCTGGATGCTGTTCTCCAGATCGCCGACGACCGACTTGATGCCGACGATCGCGGCGCCGGCGACCATCATCAGCAGCGCGCCCAAGGTCACCGTCAGCTTCGCCCACACCGGGCTGCGCTCGCGCTTCTTCTTCCGCCCGGAGCCCTTCTTCTTGCTGCCGGGCTTCTTCAGCGAGTGACTGGCGCCGCGCGGGGCGGGCTCGTCGTACTCGTCATAGGGGTCATGAGCCTGTCCCCGGCTGCGCTGCTTGGGAACAGCGTTCTTCGCACCGCCCCGACGAGCCTGCTTCGCCACGTGTATCCCCCGGTCCCTTTGCCGTAGACCGGGCCACTGTAATAGGTCCTCCTGTGAAGCGGCGAGAGAGCATAGAGCGATTTGAATCGATATGCCCTATTTGCGGAGAAACTTGTTGCCTCAGCTCTTGCCGGGCCCGGCAGGTGACGGGCTCGTGTGAGCTGTGACCCATTCCTTCACCTTGTCGTTGGCGACCGCCTGGTAGAGCTCGATCGCCTTCGGGCGGTCGGAGACGACCACGCTCTCGCCGTTGACCATCTGGCTGCCCAGGTGCGGGCTCGTCATGAAGGTCAGGTTGTCGCTGCGGATGCCGCGGAACTGCAGCGCCATGTCGACCAGGTGGAAGTCGTTGTCCACGGTCACCGCGCTGGTCATCGCCTCCAGGAAGCTGTGCAGCTTGCTGGGGTTGGTCAGGGTGCCGCCGCTGGCCGCCTTGTCCAGCAACGCCTTCAGCAGCTGCTGCTGGTGGCGCATGCGGGCGAAGTCGCCGTCCGGGAACTGCTTTCGCTGTCGTGCGTAGTCGAGCGCTTCCTCTCCGTTGAGGTGCATCGTGCCCTTGGTGAAGGTGCGCTTCGGCTTGTGGATCGAGGTGATGGTCCGCTCGATGTTCATGTCGACGCCGCCCAGGGCGTCGACCACATCCTTGAAGCCGCCGAAGTCGATCAGCATGACGTGGTCCATGCGCACCGAGGTGAAGCACTCGACCGTCTTGACCAGCAGCGGCATGCCGCCCCAGGCGTACGCGGCGTTGATCTTCGCCTTACGGGTGCCGCAGTCGGGGTCGGTGGCCTGGTGCGGGATGAAGACGTGCAGGTCGCGCGGCATGGAGATGAGGTAGGCCTGGTCCTGGCTGGCCGGCACGTGCATCAGGATGATCGTGTCGGTGCGCCACTCGCCGCCCTTGTCGGTGGGCGCGTCCGGGTCGCGCGAGTCGCTGCCCACCAGCAGGATGTTCATCGCCCCGTCGGCCTTCTTGGCCGGGCGGCCGCCGGTCAGCGCCGAGAACGGGTCGGTGCGGGACAGGTCGCCCTCGACGCTCTTGGCGTACAGCCAGGCCCCGCCCAGACCCAGCCCGGCGCAGAGCGCCAGCGCGACCGCGGCCACCAGCGCGATCCGGCCCCAGCGCGGCTTGATCTTCTTCTTGGCGGCGCCGTACGTGTTCCCGCTGCCCGAGACCGGCACCCGGGCCGAACCGGACCGCCCGCGCGAGGACGCCGCCGCGCCCGGCCGCGATGAGCCGGAGCCGCCGGGCCGCGAGGACGCCGAGCCGCGTGCCGGGACCGAGGCCATGCCGCGCGGGGTGCCCTCGTTCCACGGGCGCGAGGTGCCGCTGCGGCCGGAGCTCCCGCTCACGCGCGGGGTGCCCTCCGGCGGGGTGGAGCCGCCCACGGAGGCCCGGCCCACCGACGCGCGGCCGCTGGGGCGCTGCGGGGGCTGGTCCGCGTCGTCCTTGGGCGTGCCGGCCTCGGGTTGGTCAGGGGTATCCGTAGACATGAGAACCAGCCTACGAGGCGGCTGCGACAACGCCAGGAACCGTGCAACTGCGGCGTGCCCAGCTCAGCATGGTGCGGCGGGGCGCACGCCCAGATGTTGATCGTGAGCCGATTTCACGACAGTGTCGCGTACCTGCCACGGTGGTGCAGCAGCGGCGGGTCGGCCGGGCCGAGCGTGATCTCGACCAGCGTCGCCTCCACCAGCAGCCCCCACCCGAACGGCCGCGCCCCGTCGAGCCGGCAGCCGACCCAGGTCGCCGAGCCCTCCGGCACCGGCCCGTACGCCGTCTCCTGCCACGCCTCCTGCCGGAACAGGCCGCCCGGGGCGGGCATCAGCCCGGCGAAGCGGTCGGCGAGCTGCCGGTGCGGCGGCCCGAGCGGCGTCACCGCGAACACGCCCGCGGCCTCGATCGCCGACCACAGCTCCGACTCGTCGTCGACCAGCCCGAGCAGGCGCCCCGGCTCTCCGTCGGCGACCAGGGTCGACGATACGGTCAGCCCGGCCGGCCCGGGAGCCGTCCACAGGCTCACGGTCATCGCGAAGCGACCCCGGAGCCGGCGCACAGGACTGCGCGCCGGCTCCGGGGTCGCGAACGGATCACTGTCGTGGATCACGTGGCTCGCCGGTGACCGCTCAGGTCCAGGCCAGCATGGCCGCCTCGGGATCGGTGAGGAAGGCGCCGATGTCCCGCAGGAACCTCGAACCCAGCTCGCCGTCGACGATGCGGTGGTCGAAGGACAGGCCCAGCGTCGTGATCTGGCGCAGCTTGACCTTGCCCTTGTGCGCCCACGGCTGCTCGCGTACGACGCCGAAGGCCAGGATCGCCGTCTCGCCCGGGGGCAGGATCGGCGTGCCGGTGTCGACCCCGAAGACGCCCACGTTCGTGATGGTGAACGTGCCGCCGGTCATCGCCGACGGCGGCGTCTTGCCCGACTTGGCCACCGCGACCAGCTCGTTCATCGCGTCGGCGAGCCCGCGCAGCGGCAGGCGCCCCGCGTCGGCGATGTTCGGCACGATCAGGCCGCGCTCGGTCGCCGCCGCGATGCCCAGGTTCACGTAGTCCTTGACCACGATCTCCTGCGCCGCCTCGTCCCAGGTCGAGTTGACCATCGGGTGGCGCTTGGCCGCCAGCAGCACGGCCTTGGCGACCAGCAGCAGCGGCGAGACGCGCACGTCGCGCCACTCGCGGTCGGCCCGGAGCCGGTCCAGGGCCTTCATCGAGCGGGTCATGTCGACCGTGAGGAACTCGGTCACGTGGGGGGCGGTGAAGGCCGAGGCGACCATGTTGGCCGCGGTCAGCTTCCGTACCCCCTTGATCGGGATGCGGGTCTCGCGTGCGCCCGGCACCGACGGCACCGCCGCGACCGCCGGAGCGGCCTGGGCGGACTGCACGTCGTCGCGGGTGATCGAGCCCTGCGGCCCGGTGCCGGCGATCGCGGTCAGGTCCACGCCGAGCTGGCGGGCCAGCATCCGCACCGGCGGCTTGGCCAGCACGGCACCGCCGCGGTGCGTCCCGTTGACCGGGGCCGGAGCCACCGGAGCGGGCGCCGGGGCGACCGGGGCCGGAGCGGGCGCGACCGGGGCCGCGGCGACCGGTGCGGGCGCCGGGGCGTCGGACTTGCGGGCCCGGCGGGTGGCCGGACCGCTGCGCGGGCCGTACCCGACCAGCACCGCGGTACGCCCGCTGGCGGTCGTCTCGCCGATCAGGCCGCCGGTGGCGACCGCCTCGGCCTTGGCGGCCGCACCCTGGCTCATGTCGTCGGCCGGGGCCGACGGGCCGCCGGTGTCGATGGAGATGATCGGCGCACCGACCTCCACCACGGCACCCTCGGGGTGGAAGATCTTCACGACGGTGCCGGCCCACTTCGCCGGGATCTCGACCGCGGCCTTGGCGGTCTCGACCTCGACGATGGGCTGGTTCAGCTCGATGACGTCGCCCTCGGCGACGAGCCACTTGAGGATCTCGCCCTCGGTGAGACCCTCACCGAGGTCGGGCAGGGGGAACTGGTTGATAGCCATGAGCAGCCCTCACCAGCCGAACGAGCGGTCGACGGCGTCGAGCACGCGGTCCAGGTCCGGGAGGAACTCCTCCTCCACCCGGGAGGCCGGGTAGGGGATGTCGTAGCCCGTGACGCGCAGCACCGGGGCCTCCAGGGAGTAGAAGCACTCCTCGGAGATCCGCGCTGCCAGCTCCGCGCCCATGCCCAGGTTGCCCACCGCCTCGTGCACGACCACGGCCCGGCCGGTCCGGCGGACCGACTCGAACACCGGGGCCATGTCCAGCGGGGACAGCGAGCGCAGGTCGATGACCTCCAGGTTGCGGCCGTCCTCGGCCGCCGCGGTGGCGGCGTCCAGGGCGGTGCGGACCATCGGGCCGTACGCGAGCACGGTGGCGTCGGTGCCCGGCCGGACCACGCGGGAGGCGTGCAGCGGGAACGCCGACGACAGCGTCGCCGAGGTGTCCACCTCGCCCTTCTCCCAGTAGCGCCGCTTGGGCTCGAAGAACACGATCGGGTCGTCGCTGGCGACGGCCTGCTGGATCATCCAGTACGCGTCGGCGGGATTGCTGCACGCCACGACCTTGAGGCCGGCGGTGTGCGCGAAGTACGCCTCCGGCGACTCGGAGTGGTGCTCGACCGCGCCGATGCCGCCGCCGAACGGGATCCGGATGACCATGGGCAGCTTGACCTTGCCCTGGGACCGGTAGTGCAGCTTGGCGACCTGGCAGACGATCTGGTCGTACGCCGGGTAGACGAAGCCGTCGAACTGGATCTCCACGATGGGGCGGTATCCGCGCAGCGCCAGGCCGATCGCGGTGCCCACGATGCCGGCCTCGGCCAGCGGCGTGTCGATGACCCGCTCGTCGCCGAAGTCCTTCTGCAGGCCGTCGGTGATGCGGAAGACGCCGCCGAGCTTGCCGACGTCCTCGCCCATGATGAGGACCTTGCTGTCGTCCTCCATGGCGCGGCGCAGGCCCAGGTTGAGGGCCTTGCCGAGGGTGAGTGTCTCCATCAGTGGCTCCCCTCGAACGAGGCGTGGTAGGCCTGGAACTGCTTCTTCTGCGCGTCCACCAGCGGCGAGCCGTTGGGGTAGACGTGGTCGAACATGGTCTCCGGATCCGGGTCGGGCATGGACAGCACGCGCTCGCGCAGCGCCACCGCCTCGACCTTGGCCCGCTCGTCGACCTGGGCGAAGAACGCCTCGTCGGCCAGGCCCTGCTTCTCCAGCAGCAGGCGCATGCGGATGATCGGGTCCTTGGCCTGCCACGCCTCGACCTCGCTGGCCACGCGGTAGCGGGTCGGGTCGTCGGACGTGGTGTGGGCGCCCATGCGGTAGGTGTACGCCTCGATCAGCGTCGGGCCCTGGCCGTGGCGCGCGTTGTCCAGCGCCGCGCGGGTCACCGCGTACGTCGCGAGCACGTCGTTGCCGTCGACCCGGATGCCGGGGAAGCCGAAGCCGGCCGCGCGCTGGTACAGCGGGATGCGGGTCTGGCGCTCCAGCGGCTCGGAGATCGCGTACTGGTTGTTCTGGCAGAAGAACACGATCGGGGCGTGGTAGACGCTGCCGAAGATGAACGCCTCGTTGACGTCGCCCTGGCTGGTCGCGCCGTCGCCGAAGTAGGCGATCACGGCCTCGCTGGTCTCGTCGTCGTCGCCGACCTTGCCGTCCTTGGCGATGCCCATGGCGTAGCCGGTCGCGTGCAGCGTCTGCGCGCCGATCACGATCGTGTACGTGTTGAACCGGTTGGCCACCGGGTCCCAGCCGCCCTGGTCCACGCCGCGGAACAGGCCCAGCGGCATGATCGGGTCGATGTTGCGGCAGTAGAGGACGCCGTGCTCCCGGTAGGTCGGGAAGGCCATGTCCTGCGGGCGCAGCGCCCGGCCGGAACCGACCTGCGCCGCCTCCTGGCCCAGCAGGCTGGCCCAGATGCCGAGCTCACCCTGGCGCTGCAGCGCGGTGGCCTCGGCGTCGAGCTTGCGGACCGTGACCAGGTCGCGGTACAGGCCGCGCAGCTCGTCATCGGTGAAGTCGACGGAGTAGTCGGGGTGCTCGACTCGCTCGCCCTCGGGGGTGAGGAGCTGTACGAACTCCGGCTCGGGGGGGCCCGAGCGCTTGCCGCCGCGGCGCGGGGCCGCGCGCTCGACTCTGGTCATCCGTGTCTCCCTGTCAGTGGTGCGTCGGCGGCGGGGTGTGCTGCCGCGCATCGGTCGGCGCCGCGTCACGCCCCTCGTGGAGGCGACGACGCCAGGCTGCGGCAGATATCACGGACCGGGGTGCATGGAGACCACGGCCACGCTGCCGCCTGGCCCCCATACTGCCGTATCCGTGGCGGCAGTCACAGGCCGGGCAGGTGATATTGGCAACCTCGCACGGAAAAAAGCAGGGGGGAAGAACACCTCAAATAACCGGATCATGGCGGTCAGTCGGGCATTCTAGGCGAATTCCCCCCGTGCCCCGAGGAGCACAACGATGTCCGATGACAGCTTCCTGGACCGGGTCTTCGGTCCTCCACCGCAGGTGGCGGCCGAGACCACACCGACACCACCCGCACCGCCGGGCCCCGCCGCCGGGCCCGCCGCCGCCCGGCGCCGCCGGGCCCCGATCTCGCCCCGCCGCTTCGCCCTCCTCGTCGCCGCGATGGTCGGGCTGACCGCGCTGCCGACCTGGGTCGTCCTGCGCGCCGGGGTCGACGGCCTCGACCCGGACTTCGGCTCCCGCCTGACCGGGCCGGTCCGGGCGTTCACGGTGCCCGGCGAGCCGCGGCCGTTCCTGCCGGAATACCCGCGGCAGCGGCCGACGCGGCCCGCGCCGCAGTCCGACCCGGTGACCGGGCGTCCCGCCGAGCCGCAGATCGTGGCCGAGGGCGCGCCACGGCAGGTCAAGGGTGCCGACCCGGTGCTGGAACGCCGCCGCACGGCCAAGCCGCCCGCGCCGCGCCCGGTCTGGCACCCGGCCAAGCCCGCCCAGCCCACCCGCCCCACCGGACCCACCCGCCCCACCGGGCCGACGGGTCCCGGTGGCGACCACGCCGGGCCCCGGAACTGCCCGCCCCGCCCCGGCGCCCACCGCCCGCGGCACCGCCCCGGCCACCACCAGCCCGGCCACCACCGGCCCGGCCATGCCCGCCCCGCGGGCCACCACTCCGGCTGGCTGCCGTCACGCGGTCACGCCGAACCGGTCCGGCTCTCCCGCCCCCGGCACGCGCAGGTCCACCGCCCGAACGTCCACCGCCCCAACGTCCACCGCCCCAACGTGCACCGCCCCAACGTGCACCGCCCCAACGTGCATCGCGCCCCGTCGCGGCACGCGGGCACGGGCGGCCGCTGACAGTCCAAGATCAGCAAAATTGCCGGGCAATCGGGCGTACGAGTGGTCTCGATACGCCCGACTGCCCGGCAATTCGGGTGGTCTTGAGGGTTGGTCCTGCGGGTCAGGAGAGGGTGGTGCGGGCGCGCTCGTACGAGGCGAGCACCCGGCGCACCGGCTCCACGACATACCGCAGGGCTACCTTGTCGATCTCGGCACGGCGCAGCGTCTCGTTGCGGGCGTCGGCGCGCTTGCGCCCACCGGGCAGCCACATGCGGCGCGGGGTCTGCGCGTCGGCCGAGGCCAGCGCCTGCCCGAGCGCGGCGGGCAGCTCGGCCAGCCGCGACACCGAGGCCCGGCGCACCGCCTCCGGCCACGGGCCGCCCAGGCCCACCGACGCGCTCGCCGAGTAGGCCTGGATCGCCTGCTCGATACGGGCGGGGTCGGTGCCCGCGGAGACCAGCCCGCGCACCAGCGGCGCCACCGAGGGCGGGCTCGCCGGGCCGCCGAGCAGCTTGGCCAGGTCGGACAGGATCACGTTGAGGTCGCGGTCGATGGTCTCGTGGACGACCGTGCCGCGCTCGATCATCGGCTCCAGCACGGCGCGCAGGTGGGCCACGCCCTGGTGCCCCGATGCCGCCTGCTCGGTGGTGAACGGGCTGGGCTTGGGCTTGACCGGCCTGTGCTTGGTGACCGGCAGCACCGGCACCGTGCCCGTGGCCGAGGTGGCCACCAGCGGCACGTCGGCCAGGCCGCCGTCGTCGAGCAGCTGGCGCAGGTCGGCACCGACCTTGGGCAGCTGGGCCGGCTGGAGCCGGTCGGTCTGGTTGAGCGCCACGACCAGGCCGGAGCGCTGGCTGGCGAGCTGGCGCAGGTAGCCCTCGTGCACGAGCTGGTCGCCGTACTTCTGCGGGTCGCAGATCCAGACCACCACGTCGACCAGGTGCAGCAGGCGGTCCACCTCGACCCGGTGGCGCGGCTCCATGGAGTCGACGTCGGGCAGGTCGAGCAGGATCATGCCGCGCAGGCCGACCTCGTCGTTGGCGTCCAGCGCCGACTCGCGGGTGAACCGGCGCCGCGACGAGACGCCGAGCCAGTCCAGCAGCTCGTCGGCCTGGCCGAGGCTGCCCCAGACACAGGCGTACGGCTCGGAGGTGGTGGGGCGCAGGATGCCCGCGGGCGACCGGTCGATGGTCGTGAACGCGTTGAACATGCTGGACTTGCCGCTGCCCGTGGTGCCCGCCAGCGCGATCGTCGTGAACGACGTGGGCAGGCGCAACCGGTCGGCCGAACGTTCCGCCACGGCTCGCGCGTACGCCAGCACCGGTTCGTCGGGCAGGTGCTCGGCGGTCAGGTCCACGAACTGCTGGACCCGGTCGAGCCTGGTGCCGACGGACTCACTGCCGGGGGTGGGGCCGGTCACAGGTCCCTCCTCACGCTCTCTTCAGCCGACTCGGCGCCGACCCTTGACTCGGCAAGTTTCGCATTCGCTGTCTTGTGGAGGAACTCCCAGATCGGGGTGACGACTCGATCGGACAGCATCCCCTGCCTGTCCAGCACGGATTCGGCGACGACGAACAGCGGCACGGGCTCACCGAGGAGCTGGGTGAGGTGCGGCAGGATCTCGTCGGCCGAGTGGTGCGGCACCCGGTTGAGCACGACGGCGAGATCGACCCGCCGCCGCTGCGCCGCGCGCAGATGCCGCCACGCCTCGGCGTCAGCGTACCGGGCCGCGGTGGTCATGAAGATCCAGAGGTCGGCCTGGTCGAACAGGCTCTCGGTGAGCGTGCGGCTGCCCTGGTCGATCGAGTTGAGGTCGGGGGCGTCGACCAGCGCGAGGTTCGGCGGCAGCGCCGGCGACGCGATGGGGTGCAGGTCGTGCCGGGGGGCGTTGGCCCAGCTGCGGGTGTGGCACACCAGCACCGGGCGGCGGGTGGTCGGGCGGAGGATGCCGGTGGCGCTGACGGGCGCGCGGACGAGGCTGTTCACCAACGTCGACTTGCCCGCCCCGGTGGGGCCGCCGACGATCGCGAGCAGCGGGCCGGTCGGCGTCGCGCCCGGGAGGGGGCCGCCGTGCCCCGGTCCGGCGGGCGCAGTGTGGTCATACACAGGGGAAGCCTAAGCGGAAAAGGGACACCTCACCAGGACAGCGTCGAAGTTGAGTGTGACTGACTCAACCACGCGCTTGACACTGTGCCGTCGCGTGTCAGTATTGAGCCATCCGGACTCAACTTGATGCCGGACAGTTCTGATCTTGGAGGAACACGAACATGGCACGTGCGGTCGGCATCGACCTGGGTACGACCAACTCCTGTATGGCCGTGCTCGAGGGTGGCGAACCCACCGTCATCGCGAACGCCGAGGGCTCCCGCACGACGCCCTCGATCGTGGCGTTCGCCAAGAACGGCGAGGTGCTCGTCGGCGAGGTGGCCAAGCGCCAGGCCGTCACCAACCCGGACCGGACCATCCGCTCGGTGAAGCGCGAGGTCGGCACCAACTGGTCCGTCGACATCGACGGCAAGAAGTACACCCCGCAGGAGATCTCCGCCCGGGTGCTGCAGAAGCTCAAGCGCGACGCCGAGGCCTACCTCGGTGAGACCGTCACCGACGTCGTGATCACCGTGCCGGCGTACTTCAACGACGCCCAGCGCACCGCGACGAAGGAGGCCGGCGAGATCGCGGGCTTCAACGTGCTGCGCATCGTCAACGAGCCCACCGCCGCCGCCCTGGCGTACGGCCTGGACAAGGGCAGCAAGGAGCAGACCGTCCTGGTCTTCGACCTGGGCGGCGGCACCTTCGACGTGTCCCTGCTGGAGCTGGCCGACGGCGTCGTCGAGGTCAAGTCGACCTCCGGTGACAACCACCTCGGTGGCGACGACTGGGACGAGCGCATCATCGAGCACCTGGTGAAGACGTTCCGCGGCCAGCACGGCGTGGACCTGTCCGCCGACAAGATGGCCATGCAGCGGCTGCGGGAGGCCTCGGAGAAGGCCAAGATCGAGCTGTCGGCCGCGAACACCACCGGCATCAACCTGCCGTACATCACCGCCGGCGCCGAGGGCCCGCTGCACCTGGACGTGACCCTGACCCGGGCCGAGTTCCAGCGCATGACCCAGGACCTGCTGGACCGCTGCAAGGGCCCGTTCGAGTCGGCCATCCGCGACGCGGGCGTCAAGCTCGCCGACATCGACCACGTCATCCTGGTCGGCGGCTCGACCCGTATGCCCGCCGTGACCGACCTGGTCAAGCAGCTCACCGGCAAGGAGCCGAACAAGGGCGTCAACCCGGACGAGGTCGTGGCCGTCGGTGCCGCGCTCCAGGCCGGCGTGCTCAAGGGCGAGGTCAAGGACGTCCTCCTGCTGGACGTGACCCCGCTGAGCCTCGGCATCGAGACCAAGGGCGGCATCATGCACCGCCTGGTCGAGCGCAACACCACGATCCCGACCAAGCGGTCCGAGGTGTACACCACCGCCGACGACAACCAGCCCTCGGTGCTCATCCAGGTGTTCCAGGGCGAGCGCGAGATGGCGGCGTACAACAAGAAGCTCGGCACGTTCGAGCTGACCGGCATCGCCCCGGCGCCGCGCGGCGTGCCGAAGATCGAGGTCACCTTCGACATCGACGCCAACGGCATCGTGCACGTCAGCGCGAAGGACCTCGGCACCGGCAAGGAGCAGTCGATGACCATCACCGGCGGCTCGTCGCTGCCGAAGGAGGACATCGAGCGGATGCGCCGCGACGCCGAGGACCACGCGGAGGAGGACCGCCGCCGCCGCGAGGAGGCCGAGACCCGCAACGTGGCCGAGGCCCTGCAGTGGCAGACGGAGAAGTTCCTCGCCGAGAGCGGCGACAAGCTGCCCGCCGACTCCCGCGAGAGCATCAACGAGGCGCTGAGCGACCTGCGCAGCGCGCTGGCCGGCAGCGACATCGAGCGCATCAAGCAGGCCCACGAGAAGCTGGCCCAGGTCTCGCAGGCGGCCGGGTCCGCCCTGTACGGCCAGGCCGGTGCCACCAACGCGGCCGGCGCGGGCCCCGAGGGGGCGACCGGCGCGCCGCGGGGCGGCGATGACGACGTCGTCGATGCGGAGATCATCGACGACGAGGGCAAGAAGTGACCGGAGCACAGGACTCGCCGGCGGCCGACGAGCAGTCGACCGCCGGCGAGCGCATCGTCATCAAGAACAAGCGGAAGATCACCCCGAGCGGAGCGACCATGTCCGAGCAGCCGGAGACCCCGGCCGCCCCGGCGGCGGCCGACCCTGCGCAGGAAGCCGTGCAGGCCGCCCCCACCACCGACCAGCCCGAGGCCGCGACCACCGGCGACGAGCCGGCCGTCGCGGAGACCGTGCCGGACGAGCCGGAGACGGCCGAGCCGGCGGCAGCGCCCGAGACCGGGGACGTCGCGGCGGAGGCCGGGGAGGCCGACGCGGTCGAGGGCGAGCTCGTCGAGCCCGCCCCGGCCACCCAGGCCCCGGCCGAGCCGACCGGGCTGGGCGCGGAGCTGGCGCAGGCCCGTACGGCGCTGGAAGAGCGCACCGCGGACCTGCAGCGGGTGACCGCCGAGTACGCCAACTACCGCAGGCGGGTGGAGCGCGACCGCACGGTCGCCGCCGAGCTCGCCACCGGCCAGGTGCTGGCGGCCCTGCTGCCGATCCTGGACGACCTGGACCGGGCCCGTGACCACGGTGACCTGTCCGGGCCGTTCGGCGCCGTGGCCGAGCAGCTCAACACCGCGGTGACGAAGTTCGGACTGGTCGCGTTCGGCGAGAAGGGCGATCCCTTCGACCCGAACCGGCACGAGGCGGTGGCCCACCTGACCTCCGCCGACGTCACCGAGCCGACCTGCATCGACGTTATGCGCCGGGGCTACCTGCTGGGGGAGCGGCTGCTCCGCCCGGCGATGGTGGCCGTAGCCGCACCGGAATGACACGATGACCGGAGCTCCCGCACCGCCCTTCCCGGGACGGCGCGGGAGCTCCGATCACGACAGGGGGAGGGGGTAACGGATGAGCTCGAAAGACTGGCTGGAGAAGGACTTCTACGCCGTGCTCGGGGTGGCCAAGGACGCACCGGCTGCCGAGATCAAGAAGGCGTACCGCAGGCTCGCCCGCGAGCTGCATCCGGACCACAACCCCGGCAACGCCGCCGCGGAGGAGCGGTTCAAGGCGGTGTCCGAGGCGTACGACGTGCTGTCCGACGACAACCGGCGCCGTGAGTACGACGAGATGCGCTCGCTGTTCGAGTCGGGTGCCTTCCGCCGCGGCGCCCGGGGCGGCCCCGGTGGCGCGCACCAGTTCGACATGTCCGACCTGTTCGGTCAGGGCGGCCGCGACCAGCGGTTCGGCGGCGCCAGCTTCTCCGACCTGTTCGGCTCGATCTTCTCGGGCGGGGCGGGCACCGCGCCGCGCGGCCCGGGGCGGGGGCGCGACGTCGAGGCCGAGATCTTCCTGGACTTCGCCGACGCGGTGCAGGGCACGACCCAGCCGCTGACGCTGCGCACCCTCGGCGTCTGCGAGACCTGCCACGGCGACGGCGCCAAGCCGGGCACCCGGCCGCGCACCTGCCCGCACTGCCACGGCACCGGCGTGGTCAACCGCAACCAGGGCGCGTTCGGCTTCTCCGAGGCCTGCCGCGACTGCCAGGGTGTCGGCACGGTGGTGGACCAGAAGTGCCCCGAGTGCCACGGCACCGGCGGGGTCACCAAGACCCGCACCCTGACCGTGCGCATCCCGGCCGGGGTCGCCGACGGCCAGCGCATCCGGCTGGCCGGGCGCGGCGAGCCGGGCGAGCGCGGCGGCCCGCCCGGAGACCTGTACGTCCGGGCGATCGTGCGGCCCGACAACATGTTCGGCCGCAGCGGCGACGACCTGACCGTCACCATCCCGGTGACGTACGCGGAGTCGGTGCTCGGGGCCGAGGTCCGGGTGCCCACTTTGGACGGCATGGTCAAGGTGAAGGTGCCGCCGGGCACCCCGAGCGGGCGACTGCTGCGCGTTCGCGGGCGCGGTGTGCCCAAACGCGATGGCGGAGTCGGCGACCTGCTGGTTACCGTGGAAATCGTGGTCCCGCAGCAGCTGTCGGACGAGGCCCGGGAGGCCCTGCTCCGGTTCGCGGAGCTGGCTCCGCCGCTGCGGCGCGACCACCTTGAGCGGAGGTGACGGCGTGGACGAGCAGGCCAAGGTTTTCCTGATCTCGGTGGCGGCCCAGCTGGCCGGGATGCACCCGCAGACCCTGCGGCAGTACGACCGGATGGGACTGGTCGAGCCGGGCCGCTCGCCGGGCGGCGGCCGCCGCTACAGCATGCGCGACGTGGAACTGCTGCGCGAGATCCAGCGGCTGAGCCAGGAGGACGGCGTCAACCTGGCCGGGGTCAAGCGGATCATCGACCTGGAGCGGATGGCGCTGGAGCTGCGCGAGGAGCTGATCCGGGCGCAGGAGCAGCTGGCGTACGCGCAGCAGCGCCTGGCGCAGCTGGAGACCATCTCGGCGTTCCCGCGCACCGAGCTGCTGCCGTCGGCACGTACCTCGACCGCGCTGGTGGTGTGGCGCCCACGCTCCTCGGAAGGCTGAGCCTCGGAAGGCTGAGTCTTCGCAAGGCCGGGCCCCGTACCGCCGCCAGCCGCTATCCTCGTACTGGGATCAGTCCGATTTATCGGACATCCCGGAGGGGGAATGCCATGGGCATTATGGACAAGGCCAAGGACGCGCTCGGGATCACCGATGACAAGGTCGATCAGCTTGGCGACAAGGCCAAGGGCGCCGTCGACTCCGCTGGCGACAAAGTCGACGACGCTACGGGCGGCAAGTTCAAGGACCAGGTCGACAAGGGCCAGGACACGGCCAAGGACGCGATCGACAAGATGACGCCATAGCCGTTGCGGCGTCATGCGAGTCCTTCGCGACGCAGAGAAAGAGCTCCCCCGGGCGGCCGCCCAGGGGAGCTCTTCACGTTCGCGCGCCTACTGGAGGCGGCGCGAGTGCCGCACCAGCCCGCCCTCGCACCAGTCGTGGTAGTCGAACAGGTGCGGGCGGGCCAGCAGCACCCGCGTGTTGTGCGACCAGATCGCCATCAGCTCGTCGCCCTCCTCCTCGGCCTCTTCCACCAGCTTGCGCAGCTTGCGCCGGGGGTGGGCCTTGAAGCCGGT